>CANQPC010000010.1 GCA_947625625.1 uncultured Bacilli bacterium | reverse complement strand
AATATCGGTAAAAAAGAGAGAAACACCTTATGCATTTACCACGTTGTAATTATATATATTATTGGTTAAACAGTCAACCATAATTTGATGTTTTTTTCATTTTGTCTGTAAAGCCTTATTTTACTTATGATTATGGTTATTCATGCTAGCAAACATAAATATATCTTTATTGATACATTGATACTTATTTGTTAATTAGCTTTGCTTATTTTCTAATTTTTCAACAATTTCTCTTATTTTACGGAAACGATGATTCAAGCCTGACTTTGTTATGTTATCGCCCGTTTCTAAAGAAATAATATCAGCTAATTCTTGAAGAGAACTTTCTTTATATTTCATTCGATATTCGATTACTTCTCGAAGTTTTTCATCTAATAAATCAACCATATCTAATTCATATAATTTTTCAATATCTTTGACTTGTCTAGCAGCGGTTAAAAATACTTTATCGATATTAGCTTGCTCACAGTTATTTAATCTATTAGTCATATTTTTATGATCGCGATATATTCGAATATCTTCAAAGTACATAACTGCTGAAAAAGCTTTAATTACTCTCAAAAAATCTGATATTTTCTCGGCTTCTTTAATGTATACAGTATAGTTTTTTTCTCTTTTAATTATCTTACTATTTAGATTATAAGAGTTTAAAAGCTTACTTACAAATTCAGAATATTCTTTAGTATCTAGAATAAATTCCAAATGATACCTTGATGTTTTAGGATCATTTACTGAACCAGATACTAGAAAGACTCCACGAAGATAAGCTCGTAATTGTTCCTCATCAGATATTACATATTCTTTAGGAATATTAAGGTAATTGCCGCTATCTAATATTGATAAGTCATTCAATATATCAGGTACTTTACTTTGAATAGTTAAAATATAAGTGAGTCCTTTTCCTAATTTTTTATTGCGGACAGTTATGCTAGGTGATATATCATAGATTTCTTTTATCAGTTTAAATATTCTTCTTGCAACTGCATTATTTTCAATTACTATATCAATATTTTTTCCAATAGTAGAAGATAATCTTACAATAGCGGATAATTCTGATATATTTTCAAGACGAGTTGTATCTAATCTTGTTACTTCGTCTTTTACTTCCGCTGTAAAACTCATAGCTAATCACTTCCTTTTTTCTGATAACTAACTTCACACATTAATTATATCAAATATAAAAAGAAAACTCTATCAAATGATAGAATTTTTATATTTTTATTGATAATTATTTAATATTTTCTTATTTAATAGATTCCTATTTACTTACATGATTTTGAACTAAGGAATTGACACTTAAAACTAGTTTAGTGGGAGCAACTTTTGACAAAACATGATTTAATTTCATATTAGGTGGAACAATTATTAACTTATCTTGAAACATACCATCGATAGCTAATTTACTGGCGTAATGACTGTTTAATGATGGAATATGAAATTTTACGTTAGCTACATTACTGAAATTAGTGGAAACAGGTCCGGGGCAGAAAATAGATATTTTTACGTTGGATTTATCTTTTTTTAGTTCTTCATAAATAGCAAGTGATAAACTGACTATATAATTTTTAGTAGCATAATATGTAGCCATATATGGACCGGGCATAAAGCCTGCCATCGAAGCGACATTTAAAATTCGACCATAGTCTCTTTTAACAAAATCTCTTAAAAATAATTTGGTTAAAATATGGTAAGCTTTAATGTTTAAATCAATCATATCTAATTCTTTATCAAGACTCGTCTCTGTAAAGTTACCAGAATCTCCAAATCCGGCATCATTTATTAAAATATCAATATTTTCTTTTTTAAGATCTTTATATAATTTTATGCATTCTTCTTTTTTAGTTAAATCACACGATATGGTTGTAACTTTTTCTTGGTTTTCTTTATATATTTCATCTAGGTCTTCTTTGTCTCTAGATACGACAAATAACTCATATCCTAAACTTAGTAAGTATTTTGCCATCTCTTTTCCCATTCCTGAAGATGCTCCAGTTATTAAAGCTTTCATTATATTATCATCCTCTCTTTTTAATAGAAAAAAATAATCACTTCGGATTACTTTTCTTCTAATTTTTCAATTACTTCTTTAGCTACGGAAATAGTTTTTTGCTTTAAGTCTTCCGCTATTCCTTCTAGTACTGGTGTACCTTTACTCTTAGCAAGTTTTACTAATTCATCGGCTTCTTTTTTTAAATCTTCACCTTTTTGTTTAGCTATTTTTAAAACTTTTTCTTTGTCTAAATCATCTAGTTCTTTCTTTAATTTATCAACTTTCTCAGTAAATTCTTTTTTGATATCTCCTACGGTCATTTTGTCGACATCATCCATAAATTCATCAATTTTTCTTTTAATTTGTCTTCTTAAATCTGACCCTTTCTGTGGAGCAAATAAAAGTGCTAATCCTGCTCCTAGTCCTGCTCCTAAAGCAAATTTTCCCAATCCTTTTTTACTCATTTTATTTTTCTTCCTTTCTTTTAAATATTTTTTCTATTAATGATGATACTGAATCAATAATGCGATCGGTAATGTAAGTAAACTTTCCAGTTACAACACCGATAATCTCAAATACGCCATCTAAAGTCTTTACTTTAACAGTAATATTATCAACTACTTTTTCAATTTTATTCATTGTAATAATACACTTTACAGTTAATACTATTAAAGCAACAAGCAATATAGCACCTAAAATATAAAGTATTACTGGTAAAACTTCGCTAGCGGTCATTATTTTTCCTCCTCATCATATACTGAATCTATTAAATTAAAGATATCATTATCTATTTCTTCTAAAGGGATTTCATTAGAAGTGTCAGCCTCTTTAGAATCATCTGGTTCATGATTTATTTTTTCAAATTCTTTAGTATCTTCTAGTTTTTTATTTTTAGGAGATTTAGCTGGCTTTGGCTCTTCTACTGGCTCTTTTACTTCTATTTTTTCAGCAGTGCTTTCTTCATCGTTGTGATTAATTATTTTTATATCGTTATTTACTTCGACTTCATCAATATTGACAACAGTAGCGGGAGCTTCTTTGACTTTGGGTTGCTCGTAGCTAACGCCAAAATCAAAGTAATTTTCTTCGGCAGTACCTAAAGAGACATCAGATGGTTCTTCTTCGGTCATGTCAGACAAAAGATTATCTTTCATTTCTTCGTTAACTTTACGGTCAGCATTTTTGATAATTTTTACTTCTTGATATAATTCACAATTTTCACATAAATTATTTTTTATATCATCTGTTAAACTACCAAAAGCTTTATTACGAACGGTTTCAAAGTCAACTTTACGTGATGGCCTTTGAATTTCATAAGAATTTTCATCCTGAACTTTTACTTCATCTTTGGTATAATTTTTATCGAGAATTCCATATACTGGAGATATTACGGGAGTTGGTCTAAATCTTTTAGGTAATGGTTCTTCTTTCTTGGAATATGGTTCAACTTGATGTTTTGGAACTTCCCTCGATAAAACATTTTGGTTGCTGTATTGTGGATTAGTGATAAGATGATCAGGTTCATCCATATCAATTGGAAAAGAAAAATTATTACCGCTACGAGTTTTGACTATTTCACGGTCACTTAGATTTTCTTCATTAGTTGTACGTGTTTCTTTTTTCTCTTCTCTCTTTTCTTCTTCTTCAATTTTATTTCTCATAAAAGTAGGAAGTTTATGTTCTTCGTTTTCTTCAACTTCAATTTCTTGAGTTTCGATAACTTCTTCTTCATCAGTAAATAAATCTTTTATCTTATCTAAAAATTTCATACTTTCGCTCCTTTTTAATATTCTGGTAGTTCCGGTGCCACATTATCATCTTCTTGAACATATTCACTTAGATATTCAGAAAATCTACTTTCGGAATCTTCTGGCTTATCTATTTGATATTCTTTATCAACACTAGAATAGTATTCATTTTCTAATAATTTTTCAATTAGATTATCATTATAATCGATACTATCTAAAATAATCATACTATTTGTCAAAATATCATTGATATCTTCTTTAGAACTATAGGCTTCTATTTTGGCATAGTTATATACTATCTTAATGAAATATGAATTTTTTTCAGTTTCGGTTATTTTGATGTATCCTATTTTTTCAGCATTACTTAATTTTTGATAGTAATAACTAGTATCATCTTGCTCGTTAAAATTAAGTGAATTACGATAATAATAGCTAACAATATCAGCATATAAATATATATCATTATCGTTCATTTTTAATTTTTGATTATAATCTTTATCATATACTTTAGATACTCCGAGAGGAAGATAATATTTATATCCCATTGAAGTAGTATTTGGTTTTTTAGTACCGCTAGTGATGATGTCATCTATTATTATGCTATAATTTTCAACGTTATCTATTCGCATACATCCAACACAAAGTAATAATATTAGTGATAACATAATTGTTTTTTTCATATTTTTCCTCTTTTACATTATAACAAAAAATACTGTAAAAGAAAATAGTTTTTTTTATTTTTAGGAATAAAAGTTGAATTTTATTCTCTTGTTTCATATCTTTTAATGTTAAAATAATTATATAATAATGAAAAGTTAGTGTCAATATATCTATTTTTTATTTTAATGTTCGGAAGAATTTTTCGATAAATGTGATAATTTATAAAAAAATTAGCTCATTTATGACAAGCTAATTTTATTTATTTTATATTTCTTGAATTACAGTAATTATCATAGGTTTATTACCTGTTTGATTAATTAAATATTTAGATAATTCATCACGAATGGTATTTTTAATTTTATTATATTCTATATACTTGGTATTAGCGGTATTTTGAATAATAATATCTTCAGATATTTTTTTAATTTCTTTGATTAATTCATACGAATCTTTAACATAAACAAATCCTCTAGTTAAGATTTCTGGGCCAGATATTATTTTCTTAGTTTCTCTATTTAAAGTTACAGAAATAATCATAATACCATTATTTGATAATATTTCACGATCTTTTAGAACAACTTCGCCAATATCATCAGAAGAATTTCCATCAATTAAAACATCACCACATGGGACTTTTTCAAAAGTGTCTTTGAGAATTCCTTTATCAAAAGTTACAACGTCACCGTTTTCTTTGAGAATGATATTTTCACTAGGTATTCCGACAAGGGAAGCAACTTCAGCATTTTGAACTTGATTTTTGTATTCTCCTCTTATTGGAAAGTAATATTTAGGATTCATCAAGTTTATCATAACCATCAAATCTTCGGAAGAAGCATGATGAGTTAGATTCTTTTTAGGAGATAGTGTTACAATATTAGCTCCTGTTTTAGATACTTCATCTAATATATGATAAAAAGTTTTTTCTCTATTTTCGTAAATAGGAGTTGCTAGAAAGACAGTGTCTTCTTCATTTAACTTGATAAATTTATCATATCCACCTACTATACGAATAATATTGTGATAAGGATTTTCTTTTTCACTAGAACTTAAGATAACAGCATTCTTATCATTTATATTAGATAAATCTCCTATAATATCTCGATCAACAATTAAATAATGATTTTCAACAGCTTCGTCGATTATTCCTTTTAGTCTTTTACCCATTATGATAATTTTTCGATTGCTCTCTTTTACTTCATTAAATAATTCTTGAATATGATATAAATGGGAACTTGGAACACAAAAGATAATTCTTCCTTCTGCTGTATTTAAAGTCTCTCTGATAAGACTAGAAATACGATTATTAGGAGAAGTAAAGCCTGGTAAATCAGCATATACTGATTCAGTTAATAAACATAATACTTTCTGTTTTCCGATATAAGCTAATTTTCCGATGTCAGTCTTATATGGTCCTTTCATTAATGGATCAATGACAAAATCGGATGCATAAAAGATTACTCCATCATCAGTATAAATGGCATAGCCAAAGTTATCAGGAGCGGAATGTGATAAGCTGACAGGGAATATTTTTATTTTTCCTACTTCAAAAGGAACGTGAGCTTTAATTTCTTTTAGATTAAAATCTTTAGGGCTATATGACTCGATTTGTCTTTTGACTGTATCTAAAGTATATTTTCCTCCATATATAGGAATTTTACCTAAAACGGGGATGATATCTGATAGAGCACCAACATTTTCTTCATGTCCGTGAGTTAAAAAAATTCCTTTTATACGTTTAACATTTTCTTTTAAATAACTTATATTAGGAATAATGTAATCTATACCAAGAGTCATTTCATCAGCATATTTTAATCCAGCTTCAAAAATGAAAATATCTTTTCCTATTTCGATAACAAACATATTTTTTCCGTTTTCATCTAATCCACCTAATGAAAACATTCTTATTTTACTCATTTTTACCTCCTTTCATTAAAGTAAAAGACTTCGATAATTATATCAAAAAATCTTTAAAATTGCAAATTTACATTAATTTTAAACTAATGTTTTTTCCTGTTATAAGGGCTAAAACAGAATGGATGTTTTTTCCTTTTTTAAAATTATCATAAGAAACACGGCGATCAGCTTTTCGCATTATTCTTCCTTCGATACATACTCTTCTTCGGAAAGAAAAAGGACCTACTGAAGCTTTATTTGAAGTGGTAATTAGAATTGATTCGAGGTCTTTATCAATTTTATCAATTAAATAATAGTTATTTAGTTCTAATTTTTGAAGATGTTTTCTATCATAGCGTCTGGCAGGAAGAGGATACATGTGATGAGTAATACCATCAATTATTTTAAGGGCGTCTTCCCTATTCTTGAATAAATCGGGATACCAATAAATAGAATTGATAACTGACTCGATAGGATGAACGAAGCCATGCTTATTATAGAATTTCATACTTCGATGTTCTTTATTATTTTGCCATGGATAAGTATATAAATCGTGCAACATAGCTATTTTGATAGCTAAGGAAATATTATAGGAAGAATCATTTTTCTTAAGAAGATATTTTTTAGATAAGTTATATGTTACAATGGCATCTTCGAGAATATGTTCACCTAAAGTTACTGTATCATGATGAAAATATGGAGATGCCATTCTTTTTTGAAATTCAGCATGACTAAAAATAGGCATGATGATATCTAATAAAGATTCTCTTTCTTCGAGAGGGACTTTATGTTTATCCATTATACATGTTAATTTTTCTCTATTTTCTCCATACATAAAGTCTACCTCCTACTATTTTTTATTATATACTGTTTAATTTTTCTTTAATTTCTACTAAATAATCGACAATTTTGCTTCCGTCAGTTCCACCACCTTGAGCGAATGTTTTAGATCCTCCACCATTGCCGAGACATTTGACCGCTAGATCTTTAACTATTTGCCCGCAATCGACACGATTAGATGTCGTCTTAGCTATAAAATTAACAGACTTATCTTCATTTAAGTTAACGAGAAGAATGAAGCTATTCTCGACTTGATTACTAAGTGCTGCAACAATTTGTTTTAAAACAGTTATTTCGTAATTGTTAGTAATACTTATTATTGCTGTTATACCGTTTATTTCTTCTTTTACTTCAAGGAAACTAGTTAAGTCAGAAACGGATTTTTGATCTTTCTTATCTTTAAATTCTTTCTCAAGTTTCTTTATTTCTTTTTGAAGACTCTCTAATTCATTTTTATTGATAACTATGTCTCGATAACTATATGGTGTTTCATTTGAAACATTGAAATTAAATGTTAAATCGATATCTAGGCTTTTAGCTTCGGTAATAATTTTTTTGGCTTTACTTAAGATGTTTAGCATTTGATCGTTATATCTTTTTACTTCTTCTTCTAAAACGATAGGTATATTTTTATCGGTAGCGGCTGTTACACGATAAGTATCTGCTCCTTTATTTTCGACCGATGCTATGGCAAATTTTTTGATGTCTTTGGAATTATTTACATGGGTTCCAGCGCATAGTTCGATCGATGGGCCGATGGTTACTACTCTGACGATATCTCCATATTTATCTGAGAATAAGGCCATAGCTCCCTTCTTTTTGGCTTCATCTAAACTCATATATTCGATTTTAGTAGCATAAGAAGCCGCTATTTTCTCGTTAACCATATTTTCAACTTTTAATATTAATTCATCTGATAGTTTTCCATGATAATTGAAATCAAAACGAAGAACTTTTTCATCAACTTTAGATCCGGCTTGATGAATTGAGTTACCGAGAAGTTCTTGAAGGGATTTTTGAAGTAAATGAACTGACGAGTGATTTCTCATGATACTTTCTCGTTTATCTTTTAGAACATGAGTTAGAATTTTATCACCTTTTTTTACAGTTCCTTTTATTACTTTGACATAGAGTAAGTGTTGTCCGTTAGGAGCTTTAATGACATCTAATACTTCGAGACGACAGTTGTCATTTTTTAAATAGCCTGAATCAGATACTTGGCCTCCACTTTCAGCATAGAATGGATTATCTTTTAAGAAAAGATAGCAATCTTCACTAGATGAGGAAACGAACTCATTGTCCTTCATTATTTCGAGAACTTCTGTCTCTGATCCTAGTTTTTCATAGCCAATAAAGTTACTTTCTTCACGATAGTTCATAAGTAAATCATTTTGTAAATTCATACTATTTTCTACTTTACGATTTTTTCTAGCTAATTCTTTTTGAACTTTCATATAACTGCTAAAGCTTTCGACATCGACAGTGAAGCCTTTTTCACGAGCGGCTTCAACGGTTAATTCAATTGGAAATCCATAGGTATCATATAGTTTGAAAGCATCTTTACCACTGATGACTTTATCTTTATTATTAAATAATTCTTCTAATCTTCTTTCTCCTGATAGAAGAGTTTTTTGGAATAGTAATTCTTCTTCATTTATTAATTCTTTAACTCTATTTTTACTTCCGACAAGTTCGGGGTATATTTCACTATAGTTATCTACGACTACATCGACGAGAGAGGCTAAAAACTCTTTTCCAATATTTAATTTTTTACCCATACGTACTGCTCTTCGTAAAAGTCTTCGTAAAATATAACCTCTTCCGACATTTTCAAATACTGCTCCATCTGATATAGCAAAAGTTAAAGTTCTAATATGGTCCGCTATTACTTTGAATTCCATTTGTCCTACATATGGTAAATGACAAATTTTTTCGATTTCTTTGATGATTGGCATAAAGAGATCGGTTTCGTAATTAGTCTCGGTATTTTGAAGAATACAGGCCATTCTCTCGACACCCATACCGGTATCGATGTTCTTACTTGGCAATTCGGGATATTTTTCTCTAGGTAGGTCTTCAATGGCATTGTACTGGCTGAAAACATTGTTCCATATTTCGATATAACGGTCATTTTCTTCTTCAGTTTCTAATAGTTTGATACCTTTCTTTTCTTTATCATATTTTTCACCACGATCATAAAAAATTTCAGTATCTGGTCCCGATGGTCCTGGGCCTATTTCCCAAAAGTTGTTTTCTAACTTGACGATATGTGATTCTTTAATACCTAAGCTTACCCATAAATCGTATGTTTCTTTATCGTTTGGGTAGACTGTTACATATAATTTGTCTTTATCGATAGCAAAATATTTGGGGCTAGTTAAAAGTTCAAAAGCCCAAGTAATGGCATCAGTACGGAAATAGTCTCCGATACTGAAGTTTCCAAGCATTTGAAAAAAAGTGTGATGTCTAGCGGTTTTCCCAACGGAATCAATATCTCCGGTTCTAATGCACTTCTGACAGCTAGTTAATCTCTTATTTTTGGGAACAATCGTACCATCAAAATATTTTTTTAATGGTGTTACACCGGCATTAATCCACAAAATAGTTGGATCATTATCGGGTATTAAAGATGATGATTCGACGATAGTATGGCCTCTTTCACCAAAAAAATTTAAATACATTTTTATTATTTCATTACCAGTTAGTTTTTTCATTTTTTCACTTTCTTTCTCTTTTATATTTAATTTATGTAGTAATTTATTATTACTACAGATATATTTCTTTATAATTATATCAAATTATTGAAAGGAAGTAAATGTTTTTGTGGTTCTTTTTAAAGGGTTACTATTTTGAGATAGAAAGAAAAAGAAGATAGTTTTTTAGTTATCTTCTTCAACAAATAAATGTTTAATATTTTTAGATGGCATTAGGACATGGACGTCATGATCTATTTTGATATTATATTCTCCTGAAAGATCATTTAATGGTTCTCCATCAATACAGAGAGGCTTTTTTAATTCACTATGAAATTTTATTTTTAAATTATCGGTTTTATAAAAGTAAAAACCAGGTATTTTACTAGCATCATAAATAGCAAAAAAGTATAGCGTTTTTATAATATCTCGTAATTTAGTGATATTACAGAGAAGGACTTCGAAACGGTTATCATTTAATTTTATATCTTTATAAAAATTATTTATTCCCGCTACACGGTTAGCATTAGTTAATAAGGCAAAAGAAAGTAGACCACGATATTCTTCGCCATTTACTTCATAAGTTACATCATATAATTTTACTTTATGAAAGAAGTCAATAAAACCTTCTTTTAAATATGCAAGATGTCCTAATCTCTTCTTTAGATTTCTGGGAGTTTCATATGGGATATTCATAAATTTTCCAAATCCTGCCGAATAGACAAAGGGACGATCATTAATAGTACAAATATCGATTCTTTTAATTTCTCCTTTAAGAGCTAATTCGAGATTAGTTAAAATGTTTTTACCATAACCCCACATAGCTCCAATATCATTTGTCGTACCAGAGGGCAAATGACAAAGAACAAGCCTTTCTTTTCTTAAAAAATTTCCGGTCATCACTTCATTAAAGGTACCATCACCCCCTATGGAAAGAAGGAGATCACACTTACTACAATCTTTTACTATCGACGTGGCATGACCTTGATATTCTGTTTTTATAATTGTTACATCATAGTTATATTTATTTAATATTTGTTCTATCTTAGGAAGAGTTTTAGATTTATTATATTTTCCGGAATTGGGATTATATATTACGATACACTTTTTCATTTTTTATATCACCATCTATATTTTAACACATGTAATAAGAAATATCTATATGTCATTTTATTTATCAATAACTATTTGCTTTAAGAAAGAAATGAAAAAAGGAATATTTTTGTTATTCCTTTGTTTCTTTTTTATCTTCTTTATCAGGATCTTTTTTATTAGATTTAGTTTTTTTATTACTGCCGATACCATAATGCTGGCGAACTTGATTTTCAATCTCTTCCGCTAGAGGTTTATTATCTTCTAAGAAAATTTTAGCATTTTCTTTTCCTTGACCTATCTTATCACCTTTGTAGGCATACCATGCACCACTTTTTTCAACAATACCTATTTCTGAAGCTAGGTCTAATAATTCTCCCTCTTTAGAAACTCCTTTACCATACATGATATCAACAATGGCTGTTTTAAAGGGAGGAGCTACTTTATTCTTTACAACTTTTATAGTTGTCTTATTTCCAATAACATCTGCTCCTTGCTTTAATTGTTCACCTCTTCGAATATCTAGTCGAACAGAAGAATAGTATTTTAGAGCTTTTCCTCCAGGTGTCGTTTCAGGATTGCCAAACATTATTCCAACTTTTTCACGAAGTTGGTTAATAAAGATGACGATAGTTTTTGTTTTATTTATCGAACCAGATAATTTTCTCAATGCTTGACTCATAAGTCTCGCCTGAAGTCCAACATGTGCATCTCCCATTTCGCCATCAATTTCAGCTTGGGGAACAAGAGCCGCTACAGAGTCGATAACGATTATCGAAACGGCTTCACTTTTTACTAATGCATCACATATTTCGAGAGCTTGTTCTCCAGTATCAGGCTGAGATAATAATAATTCATCAGTATTGACTCCTAAATTATGAGCATAAACTGGATCTAGTGAATGCTCTGCATCTATAAATGCTGCTCTTCCTCCTTCTTTTTGTACTTCAGCAATTGCATGTAATGCAAATGTCGTCTTACCAGAAGATTCTGGTCCATATATTTCAATTATTCTTCCTTTAGGATAGCCACCTACTCCTAGAGCTATATCTAAGCTTAGTGAACCGCTAGAAGATACTTCTACTTCTTTATGTTCTTGCTCTCCTAATCGCATAATTGCTCCTTTACCGAATTGTTTTTCTATATCTGCTAATACTTGAGCTAGTGCTGTATCTTTTTCAACTGTTTTTGCCATTATTTCCTCTCCTTCTGTACTTTCCTTAATTACAAATACATTTTACAATACTTTTAAATGGTTGTCAATAGCTTTTGATACATTTGTTCGCTTTTTTTGTAAAAAAGAAAAAGAATTACTGGTTAATCTTGATAATTCTTCTTTTTAATATATGGCTTTTTAGAAATATTAAATTTTGAATCTTCTAAAATATTACAAATAATATTGTGCTTTTTGGCTAACTCAATTATTTGATAGAAATCGAAATTTTTTTCGTAAGCTGTGCTAACTAATAAAATTATTTTATCGTTAAATTCTATTACACCTCGAAAAAATCTTCCGTCAATTTTGTAGCAATTGCGATTATATGTCGACTGATAATCTAAATATAATCTTCCGAGTAAAGTGGGGAAACATTCACAAGTATTATTATTTTTTTTAACACTATCTTCGAAAGCTTCCTCGAGACTTTTCATGTCCCTTGCAAAAAATAGTTCGGGAATTTCATCTTCGATATCTTCAAAAGTATCGTAGTAGTCAAAGCAAACTTCATTATATCTCATATTCTTACTATCTAATAATAATCGCATATTATCAGCGGTAGCTTGCCCGTTTTTCATAAGCATAATTATAATATCATTTTCTTCACTATATAGAACGGTATTAAAGCGTCTAGAGGTTACTCTATTATCTCCTATTTGAAGTCTATCAGTTATGTTAGTATATAAAATTAAATCGTTATCGGTCTTTATATTATCTACTGCCTTAATTAAATCGGAAAAGGAGTCTTGAACTGCTAAGATATTTAAATTGCTATTCATGATTAGGTCACCTCTTAATATATTTTATAAAAAGACTCATAAAATTATGAGACTTTCTATTTTTAATATTTTTTCATATATATTATATTATCTATCTTGAAGATATGGTTTTGCCATAATATAATACTTAACTCCTGATATTACAGATAATATTGTAGCTAAAACAAGTAGAAAATCAGATATTCTAAGTGGTATTAATTCAAATGGTAAGTTATAAAATAAGGTTAATATTATTCCGGTCATCAAAGTAGCAGTTTTAACTTTAGCTATTCCGATGGCTGCGACTGCTTCTCCTTTATTTCCAACGACCATTTTAATTGAATCGACAACGATATCACGCGTAATTATTACGACGGGAATGAAAGTTGATATTTTACCGGTTGCCGCTAGGATGATGAGGACGGAATTGGTAAGTAATTTATCAGATATGGCATCGATCATCTTGCCAAAGTCAGTTACCATATTATATTTTCTTGCTACGTAGCCATCTAAAAAGTCAGTTAGAGAGGCTATTATGAAAAGAATTCCTACTATTATGTACTTTAAATCGATAAGTATTCGTCCCTTCAATAAGTAACTCGGAAATTCTAAACCTAATTGGTCGAAAGGAAATAACATCAAACATATGATAATGATAGACATTATAATACGTGATATAGTTATTCTATTTGCTTTATTCATATATTATTATCTCCTTATACTATAAGTTATATTATTACTACTAAAATCATCACCTTGATAATTACTTATAATAACATAACCTATTATTATAAGTACTATGAGACCTATTATGCCAATTACTAATTTAGTAGGATTTAGTACTCTCTTAGTCTCTTTGGTATATGGTGACTTTTGATCTTTACTTTCTTTTTTCTTTTCTTTCTTGGCTTTATCTATTAATCCGACGGGTATTTTAGATGTTATATCAAATAGATATTCACTAAATTCATCTAGTATCTTTTCACTATCTAATCCTAAATATTTGGCATAATCACGAAGAAAATATTTAAGATAGAATACATCTTTGAAATCTTCGGTTCGGCCTTCCTCGATGCTTTCTATTTGCGAAGGTCTCATTTTCAGATCTTCCGCTACTTCTTCAATAGAAAGACCACTTTCTTCCCTCTTATTTTTTAGTGTTAATCCAATATTTTTCATAAATCTCCTTAATAATAATTAATCTTATAAGCCATGTTCTGTACCTATTACTAGGCGGTAAATATTTATCTATGACTATGTCATTCTCATTGAGATTTGATTCTCTCGCAGAGATTCCCCTACCATAATTTGGGTTTCTCGCTTGTGGGGTTTACCTCGTTTCATTCCATTTATTTCTAAATGGTATCGTCTCTGTGGCACTTTTATACTTCTTTTACCGTGGAAGTTCTTTAGGTAAAAGAAGAGCCGTCAGTTTCCTGCCTTAGGTTATTTTTTCCCTAAGCACAAACACTACTATCATCGCA
The DNA here is from genome assembly GCA_947625625.1 of uncultured Bacilli bacterium. Lineage (GTDB taxonomy): Bacteria > Bacillota_I > Bacilli_A > RF39 > UBA660 > CAG-302. The sequence continues at coordinate 26,829 of CANQPC010000010.1, read as the reverse complement.
GATAGTGCGAGCATGGACTTTCCTCTACATTTACATGCAGCATTTACCCAGATAAATTATTGTTGTTCTTTTCCTAAAATTATTTTTTCTAACTGAGAAATTCTTCGAAGTAAATCGATGTTAGTAATTTCTTTTTCGCCTACTTTAGCAGCTTCTATGTTAGATTTTAAGTTTCGCACTTCATTTTTAAGATTACTATTTTCTTCCAGCAGTGCTTTCTTATCTCTTTCGAGGTTTCTTATAATATTATCATATTCATTATAATCTTTGATAATAATATCTAAAAACTTATCTACTTCTTGTAGACGATAGCCTCTAGCATCAATCTTAAATTCTTTTTCTAAAATATCTTGCATAGTTAAAGTAATTTTATCTTTATACATTCAAATCACCTCTATATTAAAATTATCTCAAAAAAAGAATATTTTGTCAACTTTTGAATCTCTTTTTAGAGCAATTATAATTCTATCATAAATAGACTTTTTTGTCAAAAAAAGAATGGTAAAAATTTGAGCTAATTTCTACCATTTTTGTCGATATTATAAATTATATTTTTGTGATGACCTATTATCTAGATTTTTTATTTATGCCTTCGTTTATTTCATCAATAATAATATTGGAAATGGTCTCTGGTGTCAATTCTACTCCTTTGCTACCTGCTCTTTCGGCTAAGGCTTCGCTTAGAAGTTTGGGAATTCCAACCATTCCAAGATAACTACGGGCATTATCTCTATTAGTAAAGCCATCTATTTTTCCTTCAGTAAACATATTATTTATAGCATAGTTAAGCTGCTCGTAATTGTACTTTTGAAGGGTTATATCAGAAGCTGATACAAGAGCATTGTACCCCATTATAGTAAGAATTTCTTTTAGTCTTTGAGGAGAAAAGTTTTCTAATACTATTCTTCTTATACTATCTCTTCTCGTAAAATAGCTAATATTTCCAGTATCAATATATTTGATAATTATTCTGTGAGCATCTTCGATACCATAATAATTGCTTAATCTATCGAGAATGTATAATATTTTTTGTTCTTCTTCTTTGGTATAAAAGGTCTTAGTAGGAACATCTCGAGATGATGAAAGACCAGTATCATATTGAAATAGTTCTTCCTCTGTTAACTCATTATCGATATTTTTGATAATTTGTTCAGTAACGATAAGAAAGTCATTATATTCTTGTGGATTTTTTATATCATAAGTTCTAAGATGATGGGAATCTTTATCATCACGTAATAGACTTAATTCGGCTTGGCAAAAGTTTTTAAAGCCTTTGGCTGTTACATTAGCTAGCCCCTTGGTATTTTGAGAAACTGTAAAATATGCTTTTATTAGCTTTGATAAAACTCTATTATAAGATAGGCTACCATCTTTAGCTATAGCTACTCTAGAATCACTAGTAGTTAGAAGAAAAGGATTAGGATTTATTTGCGTACTATAATTTAGTTTCTTTATAAAACTGATTATTTTTTGAGCTTCTTTTGTAGTGGCAACCTTTAAAACTAGAGCATCATTTCGCATTACTTTAGATATTCTACACTGCATTGTGATATTTTCTTCGAACATATACTTAAATATTTTTTCAGATATTTGATATAAATCTTCAGGATTAACGGCAACATGCAATTCGATTCCTCTTTGAATAGTTTCATAGAATTCTTTATCTTTTAGTTCATTTCGGTTTTCTAGAGCCCAATAGTATTCATTGGTAAAACTATTTTTAGGAAAACTATTATTTAATTTTACTTGAATACCTACTAAACTCTTGGGAATAATTCCTCTAATTTTTTCGTTTTCGATATTAAATGCTGTCAATTCATCATAAATTGTATCTTCGGTAATTGGTAAATCAGGGTTATAGAGATAGATTTTAGCTAAATATTTTAAGAATAATTCTCTTTGATTACTTTTTGTCATTGCTATTAATTTCCTTTACAACATTTTTTAAGTCAATTGTTTCATCAAGTAAAATTTTTAAATTGTTATCCGCTAGAGCTTCTTTTGGTAATTTAGTTGTGATTGTAACTTTCTTTTCATCTAGAATGATCTCTTCTTTCATATTAACCACACATTCCTTTCACTTCGTTCAAGACACACATAGTCATGAAAACAATTATTTTTCAGACTATTCTTCACTTAATTTTTTATAGTAATTATATCTATCAATAGCCCACTTTTGTTGCTCTTCTAAAATTTGACTAGCATTTTCTTTATTTACTCTCTTTAAATTAGCAAAACGATTTTCAGTCATGAGATAATCTTCGTATTTGGAAAAATCGGGTTCTTGGGAATCTAAAAGTAATTTTTTATCTTCGGGATGATATCTAAATGTTAAGAAGTAACCACACTTACTTGCTAGATAAGCATTAGATTGGGAATGCTCCATACCTGTCTTTATTCCATGTTCGATACATGGACTATAGGCTATAACAAGTGATGGGCCATTATGTTTAGAAGCTTCATCTAAAACTTTAAGGTATTGTTCTTTATTGTAGCCAATATTAGTAGAGGCTACATAGACATGAGGATAACACATGGCTATTCTGGCTAAATCTTTTTTATAAGTTTCTTTTCCCTTGGAAGCAAATGATGCTATCGAACCTAAATTTGATGACTTAGAGGCTTGACCGCCAGTATTTGAATATACTTCGGTATCGAGAACTAAAATATTGATGTTTTCATTTTTAGATAAAATATGGTCTAGACCACTATAGCCAATATCGTAAGCAAAGCCATCTCCTCCGACGATCCACATACTTTTAGGAACGATATAATCTTTCATATCTAAAAGATATGGATGTTTTTTATAATCAATTTGTTCTTTTACTTCTTGACATATTTCATAATTTTCGCTGTTATCTAACCATTTTTTAAAGATTTTATTTCTTGGATATTCTTGCATATACTTTCTTATTTTATCTCTCTTTAAATTAATTCCAGTTAGGATACCATAGCCGTATTCGGAATTATCTTCAAATAGGGAGCTAGCCCAAGGTACGCTGTAAGGCATACTAGGAGCAGAGGCACCATAAATGGAAGAACAACCGGTGGCATTAGCAATTATTAAGTTGTCATTAAATACTCTCGTTAAATTAGTTAAATATGGTGTTTCTCCACATCCGGCACAAGCTCCAGAATATTCAAATTTTGGTTCTTTAAAGCTGATATTTTTGACATTTAATATATTGGCTTTATAACTGTTATTGGCATTATTTTGGATTAAATAGTCAAAATCTTTATCACTTTTAGTGTTGGGAATCATTTCGAGAGCTTTATTTCCACCTTTGCCGGGACAAGTTACTGCACAAAGACCGCAGCCAGTACACTGCTCGTAATTTATGCCAATAGTGAATTCTTTATCTTTAGGGATAAGTGATGGAATGCTCTGAATTTTTTCATCCTTTTTATCTAAAAGAAACGGTCTTATAACAGCATGAGGACAAGCGAAAGCACACTGATTACATTCGATACAATTTTCAGGAAGCCAATTGGGAATATTTTCGGCAATGTTTCTTTTTTCTAATTTTGTCGTTCCTGCTTCAAAGATACCAGATTTATGAGGAAGGAAAGCACTTACAGGAAGAGTATCACCTTTTAGAAGATTAATTGTTTCCAAAGGAGTTAATTTTTTATTTTCTTTATATTCTAATTCGATCCAAGATGGATCTATTTTTATTTCTTTTAAATACTTGAGAGAATTATCTATTACTTTATTATTAATATCGATAATATTTTGACCTTTAGAGGCAAATCTAGTATTATTGTTGTCTTTCATGATATTGATTATTTTTTTCATATCATATAAATTCATTATTTCAAAAATACATGTTTCCATACAAGTATTAATTTTGTTTTTGAGTCCCAATTCATTTACTAATTTATAGGCATCAATAGTATAGAATTTTGCTTTTTTTAAAGCTAGAAGGTGCTTTACTTTATTGGGAAGTGATTTGATTAATCTTTCTTCGTCTAAATTAGTATTTAAGAATAGAATTCCTTTATCTTTTAAATTATCTAAGATATCATACTTATACATATAGGTATCTTTCGATACTACTATGAAGCTTGGATTATCGATATAATAAGTACTTTTTATTTCGGAAGATGAGATACGAATATGGCTTCTCGTTACACCACCGGATTTTTTGGAATCGTATTGAAAATAGCCTTGAACGTATTTATTGGAATTATCACCAATTATCTTGATTATATCTTTGGAAGTCGATACCATACCGTCAGAGCCGTAGCCATATATTAGAAGTTCAAAGCTGTGATTATCTAGTTTAAAGTTACTATCAATTTCAAGACTTAATCCGGTAACATCATCTTCGATTCCAATAGTGAAGTTATTTTTTTGCGTTGTCATCAGATTATCATAAACAGCTTTTATCATGGCAGGAGTCGTATTTTTAGAAGATAGTCCATAGCGTCCACCGATTACTTTGATATCTCTATCTTTGAGGGCATTTACGACATCTAAATATAATGGTTCACCACTGGAACCGGGTTCTTTGGTACGATCTAAGACCGCTAGTGTCTTAACAGTACTTGGAATTACTTCCTGTAAATGTTTAATACTAAATGGACGATAGAGATGAACTTTTACTAATCCTACTTTGTAGCCTTCTCTATTTAATTTATCTATGGTTTCTTCAATTGTTTGGCAAACTGATCCCATGGCGACAATTATCGAAGTGGCTTTTTTATCGCCATAATAGTTAAATAAACTGTAATCTTTTTTAGTTATTGTGTTTATTTTTTTCATATAGTAACTTACATTATCGATAACATCATCATAATATTTGTTTCGAACTTCGGTATTTTGAAAATAGATATCATCATTTTGAGCGGTTCCTCTGATATTGGGATGACTATTTTGCATACCTCTTTCACGAAATTCTTTTAGGGCTTTTTTATCGATTAGGGTTTCTATTTTGGAAAGATCTATCTCTTTTATTTTATCGATTTCGTGACTAGTTCGGAAGCCATCAAAGAAATGAATAAATGGTAATGATGATTTGATACTAGAAAGATGCGCTATCATTGCCATATGATAAGCTTCTTCGGGAGAAGATGAAGATAATAGGCAGATTCCTGTCTGTCTTGTAGCATAAATATCTTGATGATCTCCAAAGATACTTAATGCATGAGTAGATAAGCTTCGAGCGGCGACATGAATGACACCTGGTAACATTTCTCCCGCTAATTTGTAAAGAGTGGGTATCATAAGAAGAAGACCTTGACTGGCAGTAAAGCTACCGGCTAAAATACCACTTTGAAGGGAACCATGAACCATGGCAATTGCTCCAGATTCTGATTCCATCTCTACTACTTTTACCTTATTTCCCCAAAAATTTATTTCATTATTACTACTTAAAACATCAACTTTTTCGGCCATTGGAGAAGCTGGAGTAATTGGATAAATACCTGCTACTTCAATAAATTTATAGGCTACTCTAGCAACGGCTTCATTAGCATCCATCGTTTTATAATTTGCCATAACAATCCCTCTTTCTATTTTTATTTATCATAATAATTTTAACATAAATATTATCAAATAACAATATTTGTCTTGGGAAGTTATTAAAAAAACTTAACTATTTGCAAGTTAAGCCTTGATTTGTATAAGTTGTTTTCTGAGTATTTAAATCTTTACTGATTCCAAAAGTAGCTAAATCATCATCTGATAGTTTAGTTAAATCGTAAGTGTATGTAACTTTATAATCTGTATCGTTATCGGTATCAACGGTTCTCATGAAACCATCAGTATTGGTAAATGTTCCAAAACGATTATCATGTCTCGTTCTGATACCGGCGATATCTAAGATGCCATCAGTAATTCCTGTTACGACGTCATCTAATGTTTCTCCGACAACTCCATCAATTATTCCATCGTCGTCGGTATCAGTATCATCAGTAGTTCCGTCTGTGCCTGTTCCTACTCCGTCAGTATGTTTATCTTTATACTCATAAGTAATAGTTAACTTTCGAATTTCATCATTTCGATAATCAATTCGATAAGTTGAATTGGAAGTGATAGTTCCTAGAGTGTTATCAGTAGTACAAGTTAGTGTTTCATCACTTCCACATCCTGATAAGATAGCTATTACTGCTAGTAAAAATAAAGTTTTTTTCATAAAATTACTCCTTTCCAGTTATAGTATTACCAATAATGGGTAATAATAACATGGTAATTTTAGGTAAAAAAAAAATTAAGTTTTTTCTTAATTTTTTAATATTCACAGTTTCCTGGTGTTCGGGGATATGGAATTACATCACGAATATTATCAACGCCAGTTAGATAAATTATCAATCTTTCAAAGCCCATTCCAAAGCCGGAATGAGTGCATCCTCCAAAACGTCTTAGATTTAAGTACCATTCCATAGATTCGGGAGCAATTCCTACTTCTTTCATACGAGAAACTAATTTATCATAATTTTCTTCTCTCTGACTTCCGCCCATTAGCTCTCCTGCTCCGGGAACTTCTAAGTCGACGGCAGCAACAGTTTTTCCATCTTCATTTTGTTTCATATAAAAGGCTTTAATATCTTTAGGCCAATTTTTGATAAATACTGGTCCATCAAAGTATTCGGTAATGTACTTTTCGTGTTCTTTGGCGATATCTTTACCATATTCAGGAGCAAATTCCCACTTTACTTTGGCTTCTTTTAATATTTTGATTACTTCTTCGTGATCGATTCTGACAAAATTACTATTTACTAATTTAGTTAATTTATTAATTAGTCCTTTTTCGACGAATTTGTCAAAAAATTCCATTTCGACAGAGCAATTATCTAAAACGTATTTAACAACATACTTTAGCATATCTTCCATGATATCCATGTCACCATTTAAATCACAAAAGGCAATTTCTGGTTCAATCATCCAAAATTCAGAGGCATGAGTTTTGGTATTGGAATTTTCAGCACGAAAAGTTGGTCCGAAAGTATAAACTTTTTTATAGGCAAGAGCAAAAGTTTCAGCTTCTAGCTGTCCCGATACGGTAAGTGAAGTTTGCTTACTGAAAAAGTCTTTGGTATAATCTAGTTTACCGCTTTGAGAAACTTTATCTAAATCGAGAGTGGTTACTTGGAACATTTCTCCTGCTCCTTCACAGTCAGAAGAAGTTATCAAGGGAGCATGGAAATAGACATAGCCTCTTTCTTGAAAATACTTGTGAATGGCATAAGCCGCTACACTTCTTACTCTAAAAGTTGCATTGAAAAGATTTGTTCGTGGTCTTAAATAAGCTATTTCTCTTAGGAACTCTCTAGTTGGTCTTCCTTTAGCTTGGAGTGGATAGTCATCAGGACAATCGCCTTCTAAGACGAATGATTCTAAGCTTAACTCAAACTTTTGACCTTCTTTGGGAGAAGCTATTAGTTTTCCAGTTACGGTAATTGCAGAACCTAATTTTAATTTTGTTATCTCTGCAAAATCTTTTAAACTGTCATCATAGACAACTTGTAGTGTTTTAAAGTAAGTACCATCCGATAAGTCGATAAAGCCAAAATGGGCCTGCTTACGATGATTTCTAATCCAACCGCTAACGGATATTTGTTGTCCTTCATAATCTTTTTCATATAAATCTTTAATATCTAACATATATATACCTTCCTTCTCGTTTTAACTTTTAGTTATTAGTCTTTTATTAATTATACTGGCAGACCTTTTGACATCTTTAAGTAACTTGTTATAGATATTAGGGTAATGCCTTAATTCGAGAATTAGAGAAACATCTTCATAAGAAATAGAGCCAATATAAGACTTACTCTCTTCATTGACAATTGGTACTTCTCTTCCTAGTAAATAATCTGTAGTCGTCGCTAAAGCATCCGCTATTTTGACAAGGTTTTCAAGACTTGGTATACGGGTTCCATTTTCATAACCACAGATAGATACTTTAGTTACTCCGATAGCTATTCCTAAATCTTGTTGTGATAGTCCCTTTTCAATTCTTAATTCTTTTACTCTTTTGCCGATCATATTTTTACCACCTTATATTAATTATTAAAGAGTTATCTCCTTGTTAATATTATTTTATAACAAAATATTGAAATTGTATAGATATTTAACTATTTGTTAACTATTTTTTTTTAAATTAATTGATGATAAAAATTTTTTGATTATTTTGTTATTCTTATTATGAACGATAAGAAGCAGATTTATGAATCTGCTTCGTTTTTTTCAACTATTTCATTTTTGGGCTTGCGAGATGAATTAGATGTCAGGAAGGTAACTTTTTCTGCGACTATTTCTGTTTTTCTTCGCTTCGTGCCTTCTGGTGATTCGACAATTCTAGATTGAATGCGTCCCTTCACTCCAATCATATCTCCAGTTTGACAATATTCACTAGTTGATTCGGCAACAGCGGCCCAGAGAGTGCAATCTAAAAAGTCTGTATCATACTCGCCATTAACATTTTTGTAGTTGCGGGGAACAGCAAGTGTTAGAGTAGCATACTTTTTACCATTTTCGGTGACTTTGGTTTCTGGTGCCCTAGCAATTCGTCCTACTAAAACAATTTGATTAACCATAATACCTCCTTTCGCTAGTGAATATAACATAGGGAGAAAGGTGATGACAAATGGCTAAAAATGCTTTTTTAAGGAGTTAGATTTATATAAAGAGGGAAAAAAAAGAATTTTAGAATATTACAAAAATTCTTTTTATGGGAAAAATTTTGTTGAAAAATGTTTTTTTTATAAATTGATTACTTGACACAAATTTGACATATTATATATTTAAATGAGTCTTAATAGCATCAGCGATAGCAGTAGCGAATTCATCTATTTTTTCTTTTAAAATATTTGTATCATCAATGTTAGATAAGTAACATAACTCCATTAAATATGTTTCGTTTCCAACATTGCTATTATAATATGGGTTAATGCCTACTTTTTCGGAATTTCTATCATCGACATAGGCTCCTGTCATGAATCCTCCAGTTTCTCTTATCATATATAAATAATTAGACTTTTCAGTTATTTCATAAGGTTCATAGTTTTTCTTTTGATAGTCTTCGATCGAAGATGATATTTCATATTCAGTAAAATTGTGAGTATAAACACCATTATACATTTTATATAGACGGTTTGATGAATAATCTACGCCGGTATAATTTACGATATTTTCCGCTAAACTTTTGGCTAAATCATAATTTATATCAGATGGAGTGTAGACTTCTACGCCATGGACGCTACTTGCTTCGTTTTTATTGATGTGAATAGAAAAAGTATATTTTGATTTTACTTTATTTGGAATGACGGCCCTTCCATTCTCACCGTATTCGTCTAATAAATCATTTCTACTTAGCTCTCCTTTAGAATGTGTGAGTTTAATTTTTAGACCGGATGCTTCTAATTTTTCTTTGACTTTTTCAGCGATATCAATAGTAAAGTCAGTTTCTTTATAACCGTTATATGAGCCTCCGCCATCCATACCACCATGACCGGGGTCAATCGTTATATCGTATACATCTAAATTATCATCTTTCTCTTTGACGTTTAGAGTAAGGGTCTGATAGTCTTTATCGGTGTTTATGGTAATTTTGTTATTATACTTAGATAGTGTGTAATATTCGGTCTCATTATAAGTGGTATTATTTTGAAGAGAATAATATTTTACGATTTCTTCTTCGGGCTTTTCTTTGTTTGGATAAGTTAACTTTAAGAAGAGATTATATGTTCCTCTTTCGATATCATCTAAGTATAAGCCATCATTTATATACTCTGAAAGATAGAAATTGATACTTCTTCCATCTTCTTCGGTTTTGAGTTCGATATCTTTATCTTTTTTACTATGTAAAGTCAATACGAAACTAGTATAATTAAAATCATCTAGTTCGATATTTCCTTTAATATTTAAATGATTTCCATAGATATAATACTCTGTAATGTTTGCTACTTCTTTTTCGGGTATTATTTTAGGTATTTCTTCTTTTAAATAATTTACATATACAAAATAACCGGCAAAAGATAATACTATAAGTGAAATAAGTGCTATTATAATTTTTTTCATCCGTTTTCTCCTATATTTAATGCGAGTAGTCTATTTAATTCTACTGCATATTCCATTGGTAATTCTTCGCGGAAAGCTCCGACAAAGCCCATAATAATTAGCTCTTTAGCTTTTTCTTTACTGATTCCTTTAGTCATCAGATAAAATAATTTATCTTCAGATATTTTTGATACAGTGGCCTCATGTTCTAAAAAGGAACTGGTATTATTTACGATATTGGTAGGAATGGTATCGCTTTTGGATATTTCATCTAATATTAGAGTATCACATTTTACTGATGCTCTAGAATCGATGGCACTTTTGGTAATTTTTACTTCACCTCGATAGGTAGCATTTCCACCTTGAGAGGCTATGGATTTGGATACGATATTACTTTTAGTGTGTCTACCTAGATGAATCATCTTAGCACCGCTATCTTGAATTTGATTTTTACCAGCGGCCGCGATAGTTATGCAGCTACCACGAGCATAATCGCCTTTTAAAATACAACATGGATATTTCATATTAGTCTTAGATCCGATATTACCATCAATCCACTCCATCAAACCGTTTTCTTCGACAATGGCTCTTTTGGTAACTAAATTGTAAACATCAGAAGACCAGTTTTGAATTGTCGTATAGCGACAACTGGAATTCTTTCCGACAAAGATTTCAACAACAGCCGCATGAAGGGAATCTTCGGTATAGGTAGGAGCGGTACATCCTTCGATATAATGGAGACTACTGTTATCATCTACTATTATTAGAGTTCTTTCAAACTGACCCATATTTTTGCTATTAATTCGAAAATAGCTTTGAAGAGGTCGATCTAATTTAGTATTAGGTGGTATATAAATAAAAGTTCCACCAGACCAAACGGCACCATTTAGAGCCGTGAATTTATTTTCGTTATATTTAACTAGCGTGTTAAAATACTTTTGGAAAAGATCAGGATACTTTTGTAAAGCAGTATCAGTATCTAAAAAGATAACATTCTTCTCTTTTAATTCTTTATTCATATTATGGTAGATTACTTCGCTATCATACTGAGCACCCATTCCATCTAAATATTTTTTTTCAGCTGATATAACTCCTAAATCATCAAAAATATTGCGAACCTCACAAGATATATTATTCCAATTATCGGTAAGGTTATTCTCTCTTTCTTTGTAATAATTGATACTATCATAGTCAATTTCTAGTTTAGGTCCAAAATGGGGATTGGTACTTTTATTAAAAGCATCTAGGGCAGTTAGACGAAAATCTAGCATCCATTCTGGTTCGTTTTTGATACGGGATATTTTTTTTACTACTTCACTTGTTAGCTTCATGTGTTATCACCTTTTTTATACCCTTATTATATATGAAAAAAAAATATAAGTAAAGAAAAAAACTATCTATTGACAAACTTATAGACAGTTATTTTTCTTCTATCATATTGGATCTTGTTGTCAAACCATTTATATAATATTCTGGTATTTTTCCTTGAATGATTTTGATAGCTATGGGAATACTGCAATCAATTGTTATTTCATCACTTACTACGGGAAGAATTATTCTAGTTGTCACTTCGATATCGATCATTAATTTTAAAAGGGCACTGTTAATACCGTATTCTTCTATTTCAGTTTTAAAATTCGTCGATACATCACCGATTAAAGATAATCTAACGGGAACTTTAGGTCCTAAGTTATAAAGAAGACTTGAATCTGTTACTACTCCTAGAGGTATTTCGAAAACTATTCCTTTAGCTAGTAAATCCATGTTATAAGATTCGAGACTATTATCGGGAAGTTCTAGCATATCTATCTTTCCTTCTTCAATGGCTCTTAAATTTAATTCGACAAGAGAGGTCATCATACTCAGTATTTTAGTGGTATTTTGGGAATTAAAATCGACCATTTGAATATCTCCATCGGGACTATAAATAATATTGAATAATTCGTCAGTTTCAATATTACTAATTTCCTTTGTCACTGCTTTATTAATAATTAGAATAGTTAATTTTTTGGTTTCAGTCTCGGCATAAGAAAGAAGAATTGGTAAAGATTTTTGGGAATAGTGCTTTATAAATACGATAATCATAATGGTTAGTAAGATAACAATCATGATGACAATCTTCAATATTTTCTTTTTCTTTTTTTTCTGACGTTTCAGATTCATTCTCATATTAAAATATATGTCATTAGACTAATTAATTATACATTTTAACCGCTAGTAAACCTCCTTCAATAGATTTGGTATTATAGCCAAAAGAATTTAGTCTTTTACTTATTTCATAACTTTGTTTACCTTCTTCACAGTATAAGTAATACGTGTTATTTTTATTTAAGTAATGAGAATAATTATTTAATAAATTATAATAAGGGATGTTTAGAGAATTTTTGATGTGAGAAATGTTATATGAATAATTATCTCTGATGTCGATTATGATAGGATTATCTAACATCTTTAAATTAGCAAAACTAATTGTATTCATATTTACACCTCACTATAATATATTATAAATATTAATGTGATGAAAAGTTAATAAACACAAAAAAGATTAATTTTTGATAAATATAGATAAAGAAAAAAGCCTTTAAGTTTTTTCTTAAAGGACTAATATTGTTTTATTTATTCATCAGAGAAGAAGTCATCAAAGAAAGCATCATCATCAGTGTTATCTTCATACAAATTATTGTTAACATTGTTACTTGTTTGAACTTCGTTACTGATGTTTTTAATATCATTACTTACTGGGGTTTCATTACTGTTATTTTCAATAACGTTATTTGCTGGTACTTCATTAATGATATTTTTTTCTTCAGGAATTAGAGGGCTAATAACTTGCTTTTCGGCATTTGCGGGAACTTCTACTTTGTTATTTGGTATTAATTCGTTAAAAGCTCCAGCTGGATTATTAGTGGCTTCTTCTCTAGCTTGTTCTTCTTCTTTTTCAATTTCCGCTATTTTGGCATCTATTTTCTTAACTAAATCATCAATGTTGAATGTTTCAGATGATGGACCGCTACTAGGGGGTGATAGAGGACTAGAACTTCCTCCCATCATTCCAGGCATTCCTCCAGCAAATGGATTACCGGGGAAAGGACTCTGACTTGAGGCAAATGGATTGCCTCCCATAAATGGACTACTTACTCCACCGAAAGGATTTAATGATCCTGCTCCTCCTGATGGTGCGCCACCATTTCCACCGAGCATTTGCTGCATTTTTTCTTCTTTTTTGGCTTTTACGAAATCTTTGATGTTAAATAGTTGAAGTTCTCTTTTTTCTCTTGGTTCGGGAGAAGCTTTGGGATATGTTCTTCCCCAATCGACTTCGAAATCGGTTTGAAATCTTGTTTTATATGGAAACAATCTTCGACGCAAAACAATTATTTCAAACTTACTTAATCTTTGAAGATCACTTACGGTAACGAGAGGAGTCGAAGCTGTTTTATCTTTCTCTTTAGATTTTACTTCACCACACATTTTACTTATTTCTTCGAGAGCGGCTATTTCACTACTTATTAGATATAGTAAATTACAGTTACCACGAATAGTATCGCCATCTTCTTTGCCATAAACTTTGGTTAGCTGAGCGAAGTTCTGAATAATAAAAGTAAATCTTATTAATCTACTACGAGCAGCGGTAACCATGGTTGTTACATCTTTAAGTGGTGGCATGTTGGCGAACTCATCTAGAATGAAATTAGTTCGAAATGGAAGCTTTCCACCACTTTCTTGAGCGACATCAATAAGAGTTTCATAGCACTGCTTAATAAAGATAGTGGCAAGAGGATGGAGAGTCTTTTTTTCATCTTGAACGATTAAGAAAACGGCTGTCTTTTTTCTTCCAATATCATGCATATCGAAATCGCTATAAGCAAGCATTTCTGACAAATTTTCACGTGATGAAAATAGTTTTATTTTTTGTTTGAAAGTAGCAATAATACCCTGTTTAGTTTCATCGGCAGTAAAGACAGTACCAGAAGCATTAATATATGCTGGTTTAGATGGATCTTTATCATTAAAATACTCTTTAATGTAATTATTATTAGGGCCACCAAAGCGGTCTTCACCTAGACTACTCATAAGGTTTATACTACTTAAATTTACTTGTTCGGGAGTTGCATCTTCGAATAGTCCTAAAGATAATCCGGTAAAATAATCGGCCGCTGTCTTTTCCCAGAATGGATCACCACTAGATTTCTCTTCGTACAAGATATTTAAAGCTAAGTCATCTAAGAGCTCGATGGCTTTATCTTGATTTCCTTCTTTATATAAATTATAAGGTAAACTCATAGGATTCCAAGCATTTCCACGGCCAGGATCTCTAAAATTTAAAGTAATAATGTTATAGCCTTCAGACTTTAATAGCTCCGCTGTCTCTTCATATAATTCACCCTTTGGATCGGTTAAAATCATCGATTCGTTATGTTTAGCCAATAACTTTATCATTGGCTTGGCAACGATTACTGATTTACCAGAACCAGTAGCACCCATAACTAAGTAGTGGTCTTCGCCATCATCAACCCACATTTTTCCTTTTTTACTATATAATGCTATTCCAGCTCCGGGAATTTGTTCATCTTTGATATTTACAACAGTTAACCCTTTTTTGAATTCGCTATCAGTAGACCATCTAGAATATCCTTTTTCTTTCTTTGCTCCAACTGAAAAGCCAAAGCCTTTTTCATGGTCAAAAATATAAGATTTTACGGAAAAAAACAATCCCACAATAGCGGCAAGAAAAAGTAGTAATGTCATTCCTATATATTTTGAAGTAAAAGCACGAAATGGTAAAAGGCCATAAAACTTTCCTTCACTTACTATACTCGAAGTATTTAATACTCCAATAGCACAGAGATATAATAAAAAAACACAAAATATACTAAATATAATTAAATCTTTTTTTTCTACTTTTAATTTCATATATTTTTCCTCCGAATAACTAACAATATTATAGCATTAATAAGAGTAATTGTAAACATATATTTTTTTGTTTAATTGAGTGTTTTGATAATTAAAAAGAAGCAATTATCGATGTAAAATTTGTTTAGGAAACATCATATAAAGCTTCTTTTTAATTATTTTTTCTCTTTTCTTTTTTAATTGTCTTTTTCAACCTTATTTGAATTTTTTTTCAATATATATACTGCTGCTATTAAAGCACCTATTCCTACTACCCAAGCAAAGATTATTAGAAAACTTCCTGTTTTTGGAGATGATGTAAGGTCTTTGTCAGTTTTATTGTTGTTTTCTTTATTAGAGCTATCATTATCTTCCTTATTTTCATCATCATCTGCTGGTTCATCATCAGGGACTTCTACAAATTTATCTTCTTCTTCTTTTACTAAAGCATTGGTAGTTGTATATATTATAGCATCCCACCTTATTTCACATGCGCTATATGATTCGCTAGATGACTTTTTACATTCTGATGCTATTTGGCATGTATCTTTTGATATCCATGCTTCTTGCTTGTTATAGCCTTCATACTCTTCGCCTTGTTTTCCTTTTTCCTCATCAGGAACATTTTGACCAGTTTTATAGTATACTCCTCCTGGTGTTCCTGTATCTGAATGATATGCATAGCAAAATCTCGAATTTTCTGCATATGTATATGTAGTATAATTGAATGTTTTTTTATTATCTGGAACCATTACTTTATAGCACAATCTCTTAGATGGATCTAGCACATAATTACTGTCTTCACAGTAATACTGTTTATCTTCATCGGTTAAGTCTTCATAAATTGCTTTTACAGTTACATTTTTGGTTGGCATTTGGCTAAAATCAAATGTTTTTCCATCGGCCTGCCATTCAACAAATTTTTTGCCGTCTTTTAGAGGATTGGTTTTTAGATTACCAATTTTTTTGTTGCTCGCTACAACTTCTGTACGACTAGTTGTATTATCAATGAAATGTCCTCCATCTAAATCATACGTGATAGTGTAAAAATTTCTAGTATTAGCAGTTACTGATGGAGATGAAGATGATGATCCTGAATCGTATGTCGGATAATCATTATAATCTTCTTTAGTAGCTTTTGACGTACTCCAACATGTATAATAAATTTTATTCGAGTTTATGGAGATTGTTCCCGATGCAAATCCAGTGCCACTAGGACAGTTTTGCTGTGTACTCCACCCTGCAAAATTATAACCATCTCTTTTAGCACTTGGAGCGGTTACTTTACAACTTGTATTACCGGGCTCAACAGTACAAGACTGAATTGTACTTGGAACTGTTCCATTATTTGCTACTACTGCTCCATTATTGGTTGCAATAAAGGATGCTTGTAAGTGCTTAACTTGGCAGCCACTTTGGCTTGTTATATTCCTATTCCATGTACATCCGCTACTACTAGGTGGACTAGTCGCCCACGTATAATACCAACCACCATAAGGATCGCTGCATCTATAGCATTTTTGCTGTTTTGATGCTGAGCAATTATTTTGTGTTACACCAGAAAGATAGACACATCCGCTACTACTAGGTGGACTAGTTGCCCAATAATAAGTGCTTCCACACTGATAACATTTTTTTTGTTGTTTTGCGGCTGAACAATTATTTTGTGTTACACCAGAAAGATAGACACATCCGCTACTACTAGGTGGACTAGTTGCCCAATAGTAAGTACTTCCACATTGATAGCATTTTTTCGTGGCAGTGGAAACTGTAGCATTTTTTGAAGGTACACTACACTTTTGTGCTCCTGCCAGCCACACTCCACCATAGCCTTTGCATTTTTGCTCTGTTATAGTCTTTGATAGTATTACTTGGCATGTATTAATGTCATAAAGAAGGAATTCACTAGTAGGACAGCATTTCCCCTTTGTAGCATCAGTTAGATACCAACCATTACTACAAGTATATTGTACTGCATAAGTATTTTGTGTAATATTAGTAAATAAATTTACTACTAAAAATCCTACCAAAAACGAAGACAAAATTATTCCAAATGATTTTATCTTATTACTTTTAACCTTTTCAATTAACTTTTTCATCTTATACCTCTCTTTCAACTCTTATCATTAAAATAAAAAAAATTATGAAAAAATAGTTATAACTAATATAACTTATTTCATAATCTTATTTTTACTTTGAATTGTTTTTTTACTAAGAATTGCCCCCCCCCATGTTAACTTATAGTTAATACTTCTTTTATTCATGAGAGAGTCACCTTCCTTCTATCTATTTTCATATTAAGTATAGCAAAAATTATTACTTGTTGCAAGTATTTTTTGAATATTTGCTAAAATTTCATGATGTTATTCTCACTAAGATTCATAACTTAAACTTTTTTATTCATTTTGATTATCTGGAATTTCAGAGCTACTCGATGAATTTTCTGCTGTATTATCAACAGAATTGTCAGTATTATTGCTTTCAGTTGCTATATCTTCATATAAATATATTTCGGCTTTATAATTTAATATTGAACTTTCGTTAAAGATGTATCTATTTTTATTTTTATCAATTACAGAATATGTTCTACCATCAGATCCACTTTCTACTTTACAACTATCTATTCCTGTTGTTATCTTGTTAATTTTACTTTCAATATATGATTGATAAGAATTTATATTGGGATAAAGCTTTTTCATATTATCATTAAGCATAGTGTATGAAGAGTTTAAATCATTGAATAATTTATCAACAAAATCTGATAAATATAGAATACATACTTCATCTTTAGTTATTGATGCTGTTTTAGTCATGGCATTAGTACTATTTTTTGGTATATTGATTTCTTTAATGTTATCGATAATTTTCTTATAATTATCATTATTTTTAAGTGGATATACTGCAAATGTTAAATTATTAAAGTCAGTTAAAACAAATATTTGAAAATTATCTTTTATTGTCTCTTTGGAATCATAATTATTTTGAATAAGGCTACCTTGTATATAATAGGCATAATTATCTTTTATTTCTACATAATCCATGCTTTTTATTTTTAAAGAAAGGCTATCAGTATATATGTCAACAGTATTTAAGATATTGTCTTCTGTTACATTATTTTTTTCTATATAATCTTTATATATTAAATTGTAAATAGATGCGTTATTTCTATTAGAGAGATAATTTAAATAATTATTGGCATACTTATTTGCAGAAAAGAAAGTATTATATTCTGTTACCGCTGCTAATCTATCACTATTACTTTTGATACTTAGAAAAAATACTAAAATAGTACAAATAGCACATATTAATAATATAATAATTAATGTTTTTATTTCACTTTTAGATATCTTCATTATAAAATCTCCTTTACTGACATCCACTATAAACATAACTACTATAAGTTTTAGTTTCATTTGTTCTAGAATTACAAGTTTTTTCAGTGTCTGCAGGGACTTCAAAAGAAAAGCAAAAATTATATGTCAGTTCTTCGGCTGATAAAGAGCCTTCTTTAAGGTCATTATATAAACCAGAATAACTTTCTAGATCATGGAGCAAATATTCTATTTGACAAGCTATTGTACTATAGTCATTCTGACAAGTATTCTTTAAATCATCATATCTTTCATTATGCCACTGGCAAAGACCATAACTAGTTCCATTATCTCCTAAAGCGGTAGGTTCAAAACCACTTTCATGACTCATGTTTGTCATTATTGCCGCAATACCGTTTTGAGATAAACCACTGTTTTGAAGAGTTAGACATACAGATTGCTTATTAGAATCACCACTTACATATAAACCGCTATTATGAACATTGGGTCTGGTATCTGATGGTGAAATGTAGTTTAATGGGTCAACAAAAGCACCATTAACTTCTATACCAAAATGTAAATGTGTTCCCGTACTGCTTCCACTACTTCCCATTTTGCCAATAACTTGTCCTTGTTTTACGGTATCTCCTTCTTTAACAGTAATTGTGTTGGCATAAAGATGGCCATATAAGGTAATGCTACCATCATCATGCTGGATCTTTACATAATTACCATATCCACCACCACAGCTTGTGTCTGAACCATCAGATGAACAATTTAATGGAGAACTAGAAGTTGGATAAATGACTGTTCCATCTCTAGCAGCAATAATATTTACTTCACCATTGCCATAGCCAGCTACACTTATATCTATTCCTTGATGATTATCATTTTCAGCACCAGTTATTGGATCAGTACGACTTCCAAATTCAGAACTTATACTGACAGTAACTGGCTCTCCATCATCATAGTCCAATCCATCTTCGGCTGTAGCTACAGGCCACCAATAAGAAGAATTAACCTGAGTATAGATTCCTCCATTAAATGGTGAACTTGATATGCCAGAATCGTTACCAAAGATAGACCCTACTATTCCAAGGACTAACAAAACTGGTAAGAATAAGACAATTAAAAAGATAATTATTTGCATTATTAAACTTATAATTCCAGCAATAGCCGCTATTAAAAGTTTTTTTACGCTTTTTGGCATTTTGATAGTGGCTTCGGCTTCAGAATTATTTTCATCACTTCCGTTATTTTCTAAAGAGGAAGGACTTTCTTGTGAAGCAGGAGTCTCTGAATTTTCTTTAGAATCTTCAACATTATTGTCTGGTTTTTCATCATTACTAGAATTAGGTGATTCTTGATTGGGAATTCCTCGCATTGGAGTATTTGGCTTTTTAATAGGATTTTCATCATTTTTAACTTTATTTTGTTCTTTATAACTATTTTCTTTCATTTTGCTTCACCACCAGACTTTAAGGTTATTGTATTATTTTACAATCCACCACCTGAACCGAATGATTCCAATTCTTCTTCAGTTACAATAACATTAATTTGCATTCTTCGATTACCACAAACGAACAATGCTTCTCCTTGACTAAATCTTTTGATGCTTTCTTTTTCATTATCATTTAAATCTATTAACATCGATAAATCTTCAACAGCTTGTTTTTTTAGTCCCATTACTAGGTAGTATGATGAGTTATCAAAAATAGCTTTACCATGCATTAAGATACCATCCGCTACAAAGTCTGAAGGCTGCTGAGTTATGATAATTGTTCCAGTATTATATTTTCTTGCTCGTCTTTGAACTTGAGCTAAGAATTCAGCTCCTAATTCGTTTTTAGCCCCTAGTAAAACATGGGCTTCATCAACAGATAAAACAGTATTAACATTAGGGTTTAAACATAATCCCCAAGCAAACTTAAGGACATTAAATAATAGAGCATTTCGAATATTAACATCCGAATTCATTAATTCTTTAATGTTAAATACTAGAAAATCACTTTCGGTATTGATAGAAGTATGTCCATTAAAGTAATATTTTAATTCTCTAACTAATGGTCGTAATTTAAGCTCTAGTCTTTCCATAACATCTCTTTCATGAGTCTTTACAGTCATAGATGTTAATTTACTTGTAACTGTTACGTAGACATCGCCAAATGTTGGATAATCATTTGAAGTAAATTTAGAAAAATCAGATGTGAAGGTGATACCAAACCTTGCATAAGTATCTTGAACAACTTCACTAAATAAAGCGAGAACGTCCTCTTCAATATCTGGCGAATAGTATTTCATAAAGGCTTTTAAAGATTGAAGAGTCTTATTTAAAGCAGTGTATCCTAAACCATTTTTTATTTCTTCTTCATCGGCATCTAAAACTACTTCTAAAGGATTTACCATACCGTATTCTCCACCTTTACCAAGGTCGATAACATCTCCTCCATACATAGTAGTCATTTCACTAATTTCACCTTCGGGATCAACCGCTACAATTTGATAACCATTGCGGATATGGCTTCGGAGAATTAATTTAGCGGCGGTCGATTTACCACTACCAGATGTACCTAAAATAATCATATTAGCATTATTACGATTACTTTCTTTTCTAATTTGATATTGGAATTGATTAAATAAAACTACTCCACCAGAAAAATCTACCCCTAAAAGAGTTGATAGACCATCATCTTTAATACTATCAAAAATAAATGGATACATAGCGGCCATTGTTGGAGAAGGCATAGGAGTTCCTATTCTTTCTTCGATTGGTTGTTTATCAAAAATGGGGAGAATAGATTTTAATACTCTCTCTTGTTCAAATCTTAATGGTATTGCCTTTAATTGCATAGCATCTAAGTAGTTTTTAAGACTTACCTTTTTCATTTCTAATGATTCTCTAGTATCTGCAGTTACCATAATATGCATTTGAAAATCAAAAGTTTTAGCTTGAGAAGCAGTAAACTGCTGAATAAAGTATTCTAATGAATCAACATCTTGTCTAATTCTCTCTTGAATAGTACGATCTTTTTCTTGCTGATATCTACCTCTTAAGTCCGCTATCTCTTTATTTAGCATCTTGGCTAAAACAGTAAAAGGAAGAGGAATATGTTTAATAACTAATTTTACACCAGACATATTAGTTAAATTAGCTAGGTAACCAGTTCCAATATATCTAGGATAAGATATAACAGTTAGAATCGTAGCATATTTATCACTAATAACAAAATCTGATGGATTAAATTGTAATCCTTTAGGTGCTAATTCACTTTTTAAGTTCATTGCGAAATCACCGTCCCAAAATTAGTTGTCATTCCACTATTTAAGAAATTATCTAAAATTATTCTTAAGTCATCATTAGATACTTGTTTGGACTCAAGACCAGCATTAGCTAAGCCGGTTATTAATGTTCGAAGTCTCTTTTGAATTAAATCATCATTCTTTTCTTTGAATAAAATATAATACTCAGTATCGGTTATATTATTATTCATAAAGTCATTAGCTTTGTCGATATCTTGATTTATTAATTTACGAATGGCTGGACTCGATGTTTGACTATGTAATAATTGTAATCTAGCTAAGTAATTATTTAAATCAACAGGACGATCGGCAGATATAAGCCAAAATTCAAAGTCAATAGTATTATAGAAGTTTTTTAAAGAAATAATAACATTATCTTGAGTATATCCATCTAGAATAAAGATATTTCTTGGCTTTATCTTCACTCCGGTTACTTTTAATTTGTTATCTAATAAAATGCTTCCATTAGATATAGAATTTATAGGTAGCCAATCTTCAGTAAATTTTGAACTATTTTTTTTCTTCGTTTCCGAGCTTTTCATAGAAACACCAACCCTTCCATATATAATTTCTTCTTTCTGAAATATAGTTAAAGACACTTTGAATAACACCTAATACATTATGATAATTTGGAATAGGAATTACTAAGAATCCGGTAATGGCAACTGGCAAACACGATAGTAATACGACTACAGTATCATTAGAATTTACCGTTACTAATAATAACAGAGTTATTAAAATTCCAGTTCCAAACATAATCAAATCAAATGGTTTAAATACATTAAATATTAATGTACCTCTTTTAGCATTAGCTGGTACTAAATAGCCATTCATCTAATATCACACTCCTTTTATATTTTAATAATAGTAATCATCATTACTTCCATTTGTATAATCTGTAGAATCACCTGAAGTATAAGTATTATTTGAACTAGATGAGGTACCGCTAGTTCCTTGGTCAAATGATGATCCCGTGTAATTAGTGTAAGTAGTACCTGAATCAGATGGAGTACCACCAGTTCCTTGATCAGATGATGAGCTCATGTCGTTAGTATAATAAGTATTTGAGCCAGACGAAGTACTACTAGTTCCTTGATCTGATGATGAGCTCGTGTAATCAGTATAATAGGTACCTGAGCCAGACGAAGTACTACCAGTTCCTGAATTAGATCCTGATGTTGGTCTAGAACCAGGTGATGAACTAGAGCCAGGTGATGAACCAGAGCCAGGTGATGAACCAGAACCAGGTTTTGAACTAGAACCAGGTGTTGAACCAGGCCTTGATATTTTTTTATCTGGTTTTGGATGCATAGTGCTATCATACTTAGATGCATCTTCTCTTCTGGCATCGCGAGAGTATATTTTTCTATTATTTTCATGATTTTGTTTTGCATATTCTAATCTAGCATTTGCTGCATTATATTCTTTTTCTGCTGCTTTAATTGCATCTTCATTTTGTACTCCACGGGCTGCATCTCTTTGCAATCCTTCCAATTTTTGTCTTGCAGCTTTTTCATCTGCTTTTGCTGCATTAACTGCATTCCAACTTTTTCTAAATTCTGCATTTGAAAAAGCTTCGTCACTTAATTGCCATTTTCCATTTGAATCGTAACGTCCATGCTTATTATTAATATCTGCACCCATTTTTAACAATTCGTCTCTATCATTTATTTCATATTTATTCTTTACTGCTTCTGCATGTCCTGGAGCTTGTTTATCTAACCATTGCTGAACTTTGTTTCTTGGCTTTGGTAGATGATGTATTTTTCGATCAGTAAAATTGATGGCTTTTTTTCCACCCCAACCTATTGCTCTTCTTCCCCAATCAAGCGGAGTATTCTTAAAGTCTTGAAGTAATCCCTTAGGTGATTTGAAAAGGCTCAACTTAGCCGCTCCTCCTGCACTAGGGAATAACTCTTTTAATAGTTCAGGTACTTTCTTTCCAAATATTAGTAACCCTAAAAGAAGAAATATTTCAACCCATATTAGTTGTGAATCACCTTTTTGTAAGCCTGTACTAGTTAATAATTTATTATCATCATAAGCTTCTAAGATCATACCGGATACTGCGATAATAAAATAAATTATTGCTAATCTTATAAATAAGTCAAGATATGTAGTCATACACTGCTTAATCCAATTTTGAAATGTTCCTTCAGGGCTTCCAATATATGAAAGAATTGGAATAGGTGCTACTAGTTGAAGATATGCTAACTGAATAACACGAGCAGCTACTTGAATACAATAAATAATTAACAAATATATGACCACTAAAGCTACTGCTATAGCAAACAGTTCATTCCATTCTACTAAATATTCTCCACCTTCTATAAGGCTTAAGTAGTTAACAGCAAAGCCAAAATCTTCTTCGCCTTTTTCTATTTTTTCTTGTATACTGGCAAAATCTTCAGATGCAATAATTACTCCACCATCAGGAGAGGAAACTACTTCACTTCCTAAATTAAGATCATAATTTTCATTTGGAGTATAAAAGTGGAAAAATAGCTCAGTAGCTAATCTATGACCAAAGGTTGCAGCCTGAGCTGGTGTTTCATCGGCTATAATAAATTTATAAATTATGTTGTTTGTGTCATTTTCAGTTCCAACTATTATTCTCTGTAAATCGAAAGCCATTCGAAAAAGAGATGGTGTAATTCCTAAAAGTACTATGGAAATAACGCTTCTTTTTATAACTCCAGCAAATCCTTTTTTATCATCAGTAATAGTATCTGGATTTATTAGTGACTGAATAAGTGAAAAAGTAAGACGAAAAACCATAAATATACCAAGTATCATACCTACCCTATTGTATATGTTTTGCACAAAATCATCATTGAGAAATTCGGATCTAGCGACATACATAAAAACATTATATAAGTCAACTATAAAATTATACAAAACAGCGGCAAACTTACAGCTCCACGTTCTCCATGCTTGCTGAATAGCAAAGCCAATATCTGAGAAAAATCCTAAATGGTAAATCATAATACCTCCTCTAATTTAGAAGCTATTATTTATAGTTAGCTCTAAAATTATTTTAATTTAAATAATACATATTATTTGGTTTCAGCTCTACAACGTTCATCGTTTTCCGAATCCTTAATAATCATCCATTTACTAGAGCAGCTCTTATCTTGAATCATTTGTGATGGCGTAAACCACATTGTTACGTTAGTAGAATCACAGTGATAACAATCTTTTTCTATTTTTGGGAAACTAGCTTCAGAAGATTTTGTTTCCAATATTCCACAACTATCTGGTTCAATAAATGTCCAAACTTTGTTTGCTATTCCCAAAACAATTTTAACGATTGTTGGTACTAAAAAGATAAGTATTGCTATTCCTAATCTTTTAAGGAAATCTTTTTGCGCTTTTGACATTTGATCGTCATCGCCAGCAAATACTGCTTTAGTAAAATCAATAATACCTAATCCAATAAGAATTATTGGTATAGCAATTTTGATGATATTTGTGTATCCTTCAATTCTGTCTTGTAAGTCTTCGCCAATTAAAGATTCACAATCAAGAACAAGCTGATAGCCTCTTTCTTCAATGAGTTTCAAATAATTGTTATTAAGTTCTTCAACATCAACTGAAGTATTTTTTTTAATATAATTAGTTGCTTTAGCAAGTAGTACAGTGCATTCCTCTGCGATGTCTATCAAATCGCTTATACTTCTAAATTTAACAGGGCTTGATGAAGAATTCATTTTACTTTGTAATATTTTGTCAATTTTTTCTTTGAAAACATTAGTTAAAAGGCCTTGATATTCTCCATATAATTTTGTAATATCATATGTTTTGAAAAAGTCACAATAAAAGTTAGTCGTTATTGATGTAATTGGATCAACCGTAGTAGTATTATTTTCCTCACCGCATCCTCCTTGTTTTGCATTATAAGTAAATTCTCCAGTCAATATTGGCTCCAGTTCATTATAGGCTGCATTTAAGTCTGTGGCCACTTGCCTTGCTGAATAATCTTCACTAAAAATATAATCTTTTCCATTATCAATTGCATCGCTTATTGCTCTTGCTGTTTCCATAAGATTCTTGTACTTATAATCAGAGTTTTCATCTTCTGGAGAAAAGGAATTAATAGTATCTATAAGAATTGACAAGTTTTCACTGTTTCCTTTATACCAATCATCAATTTTGTTATTTAAAGTTTTGTCATCTACAGTTGATTTTATTAATGTTCCTTCAATATTTTTCAAATTACATTTATAAGAACCATCTGGAGGCAAATCATCAGTGCTTGCAGTAGTTTCCCCGGTTGCAAAATGCCCATTTATCATTCGTGCTTCTGGTGTTCCTAATATATCAAAATATTTTCTTCCTATTCGCGACATTATTTTAACTTGAACAGCGGCTGTTGTCGTTATATACTTTTTGCTATAGCCAGTAACAGCAACTGTATCATTTATATCATCAGGTTTGTTTTCTCCAAAATAACATCTATTAATTGAATCATTAAATCCTCCCACAAAATTATAAATATAAGCCCCATATTCATCGGTAGATTCTTCATTATAGTCATTTTTTGGCATTGTAGTTGCAAACATATGTAATCCAGAAGTACTATAACCTTCAATGATTTTATACTTTTTATTTGCATATGTATCTTCAAAATCATATATTACAAATGCTGACTCATTGAGTGATTCAGTATTTGTTGGCTGTGGCATTTTTTTGCCATAAAAAATTAAAAAGTCACCAATAACAGCTCCAGCATCTTTATCTTGCTCTACTACTCCTATAGGGCACACACCATTGTTCATTTCACTTTCAGTTATTAGCATATCATCAGAATCACATTGATCGGCTTCTGGAAAAAAAGATTCATACCAACATATATTTCCAGATAAATTGCTTCCAACGCCTCCCAATTTGTCTCTATATACTGCAAAAGTAGGCCCATAGCCTCCAAAAATGTCTTTAGGATTATACATTATATGTCTTATTGAAGATACACTATTCATATCGCCATTAACTATTGCAAAGGTATTATGATAAGCAAGCTCTTCGCCGCCAGAAACATCATTATAATATTCTAATGCTCCATCTTCACTATCAGTACACTGCATCCACATAACAATAGCATTAGCTTTAATTGTAGGCATTAATAAAATTAATAGCGTTATAAATAATAAATATTTTTTTTTCTTCATAGATATCAGCTCCATTTGACAAGAATTTACTATATTTTCATTATAGCATATAAAGAAAAAAAAAGAAATTATTTTTTCTTTTTTTTCAGGTTAAAATTATAGTTTGAAATTATAACTGTCATTCTTATTAACAAATTCAATACTTTATAAAGAAATT
>CANQPC010000009.1 GCA_947625625.1 uncultured Bacilli bacterium | reverse complement strand
TAATTTTTAGTATTTTTTAATCAAAAAATTCTATTTCTGTTGATAGTTTATTTATTCATGAGTCTGAATAGTTACTAAAAAATACTAAAAATACGACAAAAAGCAAGTAAATACTTGCTTTTTCATATTTTTAAGTGTAAAATTAAATTTAGGAGGAATAGATA
Organism: uncultured Bacilli bacterium; assembly: GCA_947625625.1. Classification (GTDB taxonomy): domain Bacteria; phylum Bacillota_I; class Bacilli_A; order RF39; family UBA660; genus CAG-302. The sequence goes on along the minus strand of CANQPC010000009.1, from coordinate 42,198 downwards.
TGGCAAATCAAAATTCAAAAAATAAATCAAATAATAATACAAAAAAGAATAATCAAAAGGGAAAAACTTCAAAAGAAACAGCAGTAAAGCAAAATAATAAAAAAGATACTGCTAAAGTTACTGAAGTAAAAAAGGAAAAGAAAGTTGTTGAAAAAACAATAAGCGTTGAAGAAAAGACGGAAGAATTAACTTCAAGCGTAGCATCAAACACTGCAAGTTCAACTAAAAAAGGACTTACTCAAAAGCAGAAAGATTTAATTCTAGTTCTAATAGCTGTTATCGTATTAGTAATAGGACTTTTTGCAACGATGGAAAAGAAACCTAAATTAGATATAGAACTTCCTGTAGCAGTTGAAGGAGAAGCAGGATTTCAAGAAATAACATACGAAGAATATGAAAATAAAATTTCTGAAAAGAAACCATTCTTAGTAATAATCATTCAAGATGGTTGTGGTTATTGTGAATCTTATATTCCAGTTGTTAAAGAAGTAGTTGATGAATATAAATTTCCAGTATATTATTTAAATTTAACTAATTTAAATAGTGAAGAGAGTGAAGCACTATCATCATCTAATTCATATTTAAAGAGAGAAAAATGGGGAACACCTACAACATTATTCTTATATGGAGATACTGTAGTAGATTCTATTGGTGGATATGTTGAAAAAGAAGCATTTGTAGACTTTATCAAAGAGAATATTAAGGTAGATCCAAATGTTTAATGAAATCTATCAAAGAGCTCTCGAGTTCAAGAGAAAATATCCTCGAACTTTAGCTTTTCGTATTAAAGCTCACTGCAAAGTAGCAGCTAAATATATCGGATCTGATGAAAAGGTAGAATATGTTTTTCTCGCTCAGAAAAACTTTCGTAGCTATGAAATTCTAAATACAAACATTATCGTTCTAACTAATAAGAGAATAATAGTGGCTACTAAAAGACTTGCATTCGGTCATTTCTTTCGCATAATTACTCCAGATATGTTTAATGATTTGACGATTCGAAGCGGAATTCTTTGGGGTAAAGTAACTATCGATACTGTCAAAGAACTTATCATTTTATCGAATATTGATCCTAATGCTCTTGCAGAAATCGATGATAATGTTACAATGTCGATGATTGAAAAAAGAAAAAAATACGATATTAAAGAGGACTAGTACTGAGTAATAGTTCTCTCTTTTTTATGAAGATAATTTTTAACATTAGATAGATATGTTTACAATTAAGTAATTTTATGGTATCTTTAATATAGAAAGGAGGTAAGAACGATGAAGAAGTTAAAGTTATTTGGAACTATTTTATGTGCTATGCTTTTATTTGTGGGCTTTGTCAATGCTGAAGAATATCCAAATGTTGAAGAAGCTACTGCTGAAAATAGTTTAGCAAATGGAGAAAAACCAACTATCGAAGGAGCAGGAACGGCTGACGTTACTGTAACTGTATCTAATGGTGAATGGCATCTATTAGATGATGATCCTGTACTTAGTAGACCTACTGGTTATACTTGGGTAGGATTAAAGTTTACAATGCCAAGTGGTGCTGATGAAATTAAAATCAATGGTGAAGGCTCATATGGAGAGACTTTTACTGAATATTTTGGCTTTAATGCTACTGAATTAGAAGAATACACTAAAAAAGGCGAAGCTTTAGTTAAGACTTTCAAATTAACTTGGAAAGAAGACGAAACAAATAAAACTCAAAATATCACACTAGTTGTTATACCTAGTGAAATAGTAGTTAAAGATTATACTGAAGCTGGTTCTCAGAATGAAGTTTGGGGAGAGACTAAATATGAAGCTGTTCTCGCTGAAGTTACTCATAATATAATAGTTGAAAATAGTGAAAATGGAACAGTCAGTGCTCCTGAAACCGCTATCGAAGGAAAAGAAGTTACTTTGACAATTACTCCAAAAGAAGGCTATAAGCTCGATACTTTGAAATTAGTATACAAAGTTGATGACGAAGAGAAAGAACTTGAATTATCTGAAGATAATACTTTCGTAATGCCAGCAGGAGATGTTACAGTTACCGCTACTTTTGCTAAAGTTGCTGAAAAAGCTGGTAACCCAAATACTGGTGATATTAATCTTATGATTGTTCTTTCGATGATTGCTGTAGCTACTGTCGGTATAGTAATTGCCAAAAAGAAAATAGCTGCTAAAGCTAACTAATATAAATATTAGAAACTATCATAATTGGTAGTTTCTTTTTTTAATTATAAATGTCAAATATGGAAGAAATTTAGTAAAAGAATTTACAATTTTGATTATTAATGATATCATTATTATAGAAAGGAGATTTAAGATATGAGAAAAATTTTAAAGAATACTTTATTAGTAGCTTTTGTTTCTTTAGTATTGCCTGGTGTAGTTAGTGCCGCTGCTACCGGTGATGATGCTAATAAAGTATGTACTGGTGCAGCAAAAGGAGAACCATGTTATTATAATGATGGTGGATTTCTTTTCTTTGCTAATGGCGCACCTATTGAAATTAAGAAAAATGATAGCGGCAACACATTAATTACATGGGATGAAGGAGAAAAGAGCCAAGTAGTTGATAGTACTACATCTGTCTTTGGTGGTATGCATGACAATACTACTGAAGAAGTTGATACTAGTATTATTATGACTGATGGTACTGTAAAGAGTATCTTTGGAGGAGGACTTCATAAAAGTAAAGTTAATACTTCCAAAGTAGTATTTAATGGTGGTACTGTAACTAGTATCTTTGGAGGAGGTAGTGCTTATCATCATAGCGATAGTGATATCGATAATAATGCTTCAATAGAAAACTCTAAAAGTATAGAGACCGCTACTACTTATGTAAGAGAATCTGAAGTTATTGTAAATGGAGGTACTATTACAGGTAGTGTTCGTGGAGGCGGACAAGGTTATGCCTATACTGGAAAAGCTAGAGTAGTTATTAATGAAACTTATACTAATGATATCGATTACTTAACTGGTGGTGGTTCTAATGGTTATACTGGTACTGCTGATATTGAAGTTCACGGTGGTAACATAAATGTCCTTCAATCAGTTAACAGAGGATTTATGGAATCATCTACTATCCTTGTCGATGGAGGAACAGTAAGTAACTTATATGCTTCTGCTGAAGGTTATACTAGCGATCAAAATGATACTGAAGCTAATAGAAATCATGGTGTTACTGGAAAGGCTGAAGTATTCATTAAGCCTGGTGCTACTGTTGAAAATGTCTCTCCAGGTCAATCTGGTGCTAAGGGAACAGTAAACAAAGATGTTGCTGAATTAACTTATGCTGAAGGAACTATCACAAATGGATTAGATACATTTAACGAACCAGTTTTAACTATTCGTTTGAGATTATTCTTAGAAGGAGAAGATGAGGCATTCTTTGAAGAGGATGTACCAGTTGGAGAAATGACTGAAGAAGAGATAGCAGAATATAAAGAATTAATGAAAGAACTTGCTGAATCTGAAGGTTATACGTTAGCTTTTTACGAAGATAAAGATTTTACTAAAGAATATGATATAACTAAAGGCTTTACTGAAGATACTGACCTTTATGTTAAGTTAGTTGTCGTTGAAAAAGCTGAAGAAATAACTCCACCAGACACTGGTGACATCAATTTAGTATTAATTATATCAATGATTGTCCTTGCTGTAGCAGGATCAATATTTGCTAGTAGAAAAATTGCTGCTAAAGTAAAGTAATTAACTAAAAGATAAATGGAAAAAAACCATTTATCTTTTTTTAAATAAAATAAAAAGAAGAAGTTATTCTTCTTCGATAGCACCAGTAGGGCATCCTTTTTTAGCTGTTGTGGCTTCTTCTTTAAATTCATCAGGAATTGGCTCTTTAACAACTTTAGCTTGATTATCATCATCAAACTCAAAAACGCTTTCACAAGTTCCTACACAGAAGCCGCAGCCGATACATTTGTCTTTATTTACTTTTAGTTTCATTTTTGTTACCTTCCTTCTATTTAATTATATCATAAATTTTATAAAAATAATTAATAAAATTGTGAAAAATTTTTGAAAATGTCCCTACATTTAAAAGTAATAATTAGTGAAAATGTCCCTATCAATAAAATTTGTAAAAAAAGATTAATAATTAGTGAAAATGTCTCTATTTTAATTTAAAATATCTTTTTGTCAGTTATGACAAGGAGGTTTTAAAATGTTAAATGACATTGAAAGAAAAAAATATGAAACAATTGAAAAAGTAATAAATGGTGAAATAACAAGAAAAGAAGCAAGTGCTGAACTTAATTTATCACTTAAGCAAATTGATAGATTAAAAAAAAACTACTTAAATGAAGGCAAAAAAGGATTTATTCATGGTAATCGAGGTAAAATAAATTCTAACAAAAAAGATGAAAATTTAATTAAGGAATTAGAAGAATTATATCTAACTAAATTTTATGATTTTAATTTTGAACAATTTTATGAAAAGCAAGTATTTGGCAAATATAATATATCGTATGATGTTATGCTTAAACGGTTTACTAATGATGATATTATATCTCCACTAGCTCATAAGAGAACAGTGAAAAATTATAATGAAAAAATGAAAGAAACAATAAAAAATAAAGATTGTGTTCAAGAAGGGAAAATAGAACTTTTTAAATCAAGAATAATTGAAGTTGAAAAGGCTCATATAAGAAGATCTAATAATTTATATGTATTTGGACAAGAAATACAAATGGATGCTTGTCAGAAATTATGGTTTGGAGGTGTTGCTTCTTACTTACATTTGGCAGTAGATAAAGCGACCAAAAAAGTTCTATTTGGTTGGTTTGAGTATGAAGAAATAACAAGAGGCTATTATGTATTACTTTTTCATATTATAATTAATTATGGAATACCTGCAAAAATAAAGGCAGATAACAGAAGTTCATTCTCTGCTAATAATGTTAAAGATAAGGAAAAAAAGCACTTTTTAACACAGTTTGGTAAAGTATGTGAAAGATTAAATATCGTTTTAGAAACAACAAGTATTGCTACAGCTAAAGCCAATATAGAAAGAGAAAATGCAACATTTAAAAATAGATTAATTGCTGAGCTAAGATATGAGGAGATAACTACAATTGATGAAGCTAATGACTATCTAAATAATGTTTTTATACCTTATATGAATAAAAAATTCTCTTATGCTATTGATGAAAAAACTTCTATGATGAAAGAAAATAATTATACTGAAGAAGAACTTAAATTAATAATTTCTGAAAGAAATAACAAAATAATAGATAATGCTTCTTCAATAAGTTATAAAAATAAATATTATATACCTATTAATGTGGAAACTGGTGAAGTTACTTGTTTTTTAAAAGGTACTAAATGTACCTTAATAATTAATTATGATGGCGATTATTGGAGTGAAATAGAAAATCATTATTATCAATTAGCTGAATTAGAAAATCGTGATTCTATCATGAAAAAAGAAAGTGAAGTTCTACCAACAAAAAAAGAACATCATAAATATATTCCACCTAAAAATCATCCATGGAGAAAAAATATGATGCTCAAACATTAATCATGGGGCTTTGCCCCAAACCCCAAGGTTTATCGCTTGAGGTCTTCAAAAAAGAAACATATCTTTTTTGCTTGACATTACTTAAGTGCTCAGGTCACTCCTCAGTGTAGCCTTATCCCCTCAAGTAACAAATACTATTATACTTATTATTAATAATTAGTCAATAGTTTAGACTAAGGACATTTTTACTAATTATTGACCAAATATTCATCTTATTAGTAGGGACATTTTCACTAATTATTCGTCGCCAAAAATAGAGACATTTTTTCTAATTATTCACAAATTTTATAAAAATAATTAATAAAATCTTTTATTTCAATAAAAAATATGTTATTATATATATAGTAGAGGTAGATGGCTATGGAAAGTAGAATGGATAAATATTATAGAGATAATTCTAATGTACTTGAAAGAAGTAAAAGAAATGAAAAACTCTATCAAGATGTAGCAAATCAGATGGATAATTTTGATAGACTTCCAGTTCCAGATAATGCTAATGAAATTGATATAAATGGACTAAAAAAAATTATTTCTAGCCGAGATGAATACCGAAAAGCTAAAGAGTTAGAAAGGACTTCAATGGTTGAAACTCCTATAAGAGAAAAAGTTACTAGCGAAGAAAAGAAAACTAACAAAGTTTATGATATAAATGTTCTTTTAGAGAATGCTAAAAATGAAATTAATAGGAGTGCTGATGTTACTAAAGAAAAAAAGATAACTGCTAACTTTTTAACTGATTTAGAGGATGCTAATATACCTAATAATGATGATGCAATGGAAATATCTTCGATTGTTGAAGAAAAAAACCATGAAAAAAGTAATACAGATTCACTTCCTTTAGATATTCTTACCGATTTAAAAGGAGGAGACAATACTATCGTTACTGATCCTATTGTCAAAGATGAAGTAACATTTATTAAAAAAATTAAAGATGGTGAAACCTTCTATAGTGGCTCTTATTCTTTTTCCAAAAAAGATTTTGCTGATGATGATGACGATGATGAGCCTTTTATTGAAGATAAAAGTCATAATGGTATTAAAATATTTTTCTTAATACTTGGATTAATAGTAGTTGCGGTAGTTATTTACCTGATAATAGTTAAATATATATTGTAAAAAGAAGAGAAAAGTTCTTTTCTTTTTTTCTTTTTTGATATATAATTTAGTTGTGTCCTCGTAGCTCAGTTGGATAGAGCGGCCGCCTCCTAAGCGGTAGGTCGGGAGTTCAACTCTCCCCGAGGACGCCATTGTGTATAATTTAAACTGACTTTGTAAGTTGGTTTTTTTCTTTGAAAGAAAAGGGATTCTTTTTATAATATAATGAATTATACAATTTGCTGTTTTATGCATTAGGATAAAATTCATAAAAGTTGTGTCGCGAAATTGTCGCGAGTTTTATCAAATTTACGGAACATAGTAAGGTAATACTAGAATGCATGAAGATGATAATATTATTTAATACATTTTTAAAAAAATGTATTGTCAAACAAATGTTCTTGTTATATAATATATTTATAAATAAAATGAAAGGAAGATATAGACAATGAAAAATGAAATTATATTATTTGAAAATCAAGATGTAAAATTAGAAGTAAATATGAAAGATGAAACTGTGTGGCTTACACAAGAGCAAATGGGAGCTCTATTTGGCAAATCAAAATCAACAATAAATGAACATATTAAGAACATTTATAAAGAAAAAGAATTAGAAGAACAAGAAACTTTAAGAAAATTCGGAAATTCCGAATTTAGTGCAAAACCAATAAATTATTATAATTTAGACATGATAATTAGTGTAGGTTATCGTGTAAAATCTAAAAATGGTGTTATTTTTCGAAGATGGGCAACTAAAGTATTAAAAGATTATATGATTAAAGGTTATGCTGTTAATCAAAAGAGATTAGAATATCTTGAAAAAACAATAAAATTAATAGATATTGCTGGAAGAATAGACACTGAATTAAAAGGAAATGAAGCTCAGGAAATAATTAAAGTAATAAATAACTACTCAAATGCTTTAAATTTACTTGATGATTACGATTATAAAAGAATATCAAAACCTATTGGAACAAAGAATGATAAAAAAATTACCTATGAAGATTGTATGGAAATAGTTAGTCAATTAAAATTTAATAGTGAAAGTGAGTTATTCGCTTTGGAAAGGAATGAAGGCTTAAAAGCAATTATAGGTACAATATATCAAACTTTTGATGGTAAAGAGTTATATCCAACGGTAGAGGAAAAAGCCGCTAATTTTTTATATTTAATAACTAAAAATCATACTTTCATTGATGGCAACAAAAGAATAGCGGCTACATTATTTATATACTTCCTAAAATTTAATGACATTTTATATAATGAAAAAGGACAAATTATTGATAACAATACACTTGTTGCAATTACACTACTTATCGCAGAATCTAATCCTAAAGAAAAAGATATACTAATTGACTTAGTAATGAACTTCTTAGTTTCAAAATAAATTTGACAAAATATTATCTTTATATGAAGAAAATAAATAAATAAAAGAAGTAATTGATGAAATTTATAATAAATCAGATAATTAGAAAATAGTAAAATTCAATTTGAATTAGCAAATTTTATATAAGATTTGCTTTTTTCTTTGGCATAATATTTCGTTTGTCATATATATTTGAATATGGAAGTTTATTATGACTTAAAATTAAGGGGCAAATGTATAGTAATAACGACGAGTAAAAGAAAAATCGTAATTAATGAATTTCGAAAAATTTAATTATTTAAAGTAAAAGATTGCTATCTGTGATATAATAAAGGTGAGAGACAAATATAATTTGTAAAAATGGAGAAAATATGAAAAATACAGTTTTTATTAATAGTATTATCAAAGCAATTTTTATACTTATGTTATTAATATTTTTCTTTATCAAAAATGAAGAGTTATACTTAAGATTATTAATATTAGCTTTTATATTATTAATTATTTGTAATATTGCTAAAAATATCTGCAATTTATTAAATAAACCCAAAATTGCAAATTTTTTTCATAAATTATTTATTATTACTTTTATTATTTTGGTAATTAGTTTTTTAATAGTATGGAGTTATATTGAAATTATAAATAAACGATATTTTGATTTAATATTTACAATTCCTTTTTGGATATTTATAGTTTATATTATTCGTAAATATTTCTTTGGTATTAAGAATAGTTTAAAACAAAGTAATAAAAAAAGTAGATTTAATTTTAAAATGATTGTTTCTTCATTTTTAGTAGTCAGTGTATTATTAGTTGGAATTGTTTGTCTATTTTTAGGAATTAAAGATACTTACTATATTAATAAAAAAACTAAAAATTATCTTACTACAACTGCTTATTATAATAATTATGAAATATATGATTTTAGTGATAGAGATGGGACAACTTACCGTTTAATATATACCTATAAAGTAGGAAATAGTGAATATACAATTAAGACAGATTATGGAAGTGGTTCTATTCCAGATATAAATAGTAAAAGACAAATAAAATATAATCCAAATAATCCTAGTGAGGCTGTTTTCCTAGGAACTAATAAAAATAAGATGTTAATCTATTTTGGAGCATTCTTTTTATTAGGAGGTATGGTATTTGTTTTAGGATTTTTATATATTTGGGGAATTTTTGATAAAGTAAGAATTAATATTTTAGGTTTATATATTGGAATAGTATTTCTCATTGTCGGAGGAGGAATTATTAGCTTACAACTTGGAGAAGTATCATCATTAATATCTGTAATAAAACAAATGAAATTTTGGTTTTTAATACCTGTTATATTTATAATTATTGGGACTTTTCAAATTATCAAGTGTTTATTTTTTGAACGATTAGAAATAAGTAGTAGTAAAAAGAGGAAAAATATATAGGAGATATGAAATGGTTACCGAAGAAGAATTATTTAGAAGAACAAAAATTGACTTTGATAAAATAATTAAATATGGTTTTAAAAAAGATAAAGCTTTATACAAATATTCTAAAAATATTATGAATAATGATTTTAGAATTGATATTGAAATAAATGAAGATGGCAAAGTTAAAGGAAAGATTTTTGATTTGTCTTTTGGAGAAGAATATACTAACTTTCGGGTAGAGGGGAGTATTGGTTCTTTTGCAAGTAAGGTCAAAGAAGAATTTGAAAATTTATTAAAAGATATTAGAAGTAATTGTTTTATTAAAGAAGACTTTATATATGAGCAGTCAAATAGAATAGCAAAAGTAATAAAAGAAAAGTACGGTGATGATCCGGAATTTGAATGGGAAAAGTTTCCTGGTTATGCTACTTTTAGAAATAAAGATAGTAAAAAATGGTATGCTATAATAATGAATCTTGATAAAAATAAACTAGATAAAAAATCTAATGGTGAAGTAGAAATAATTAATATAAAATTAAAGCCAAGAGAAGTAGAAGAATTATTAAAACTAGATGGATTCTATTCGGCATATCATATGAATAAGAAAAACTGGATTACTATTGTACTAAATAATACTGTACCAGATGAAATGATACTTAAATTAATAGATAAAAGTTATTCGTATACGATTTTAAATAAGAATAGTACTAATGAATGGATAGTACCCGCTAATCCGAAATATTTTGATATCGAAAAGGCGCTAAAAGAAAATAATACAATAATATGGAAACAAAGTACAGATATTAAAATAAATGATATCGTGTATCTATATGTTGCTGAGCCTTATTCAGCAATTATGTATAAATTTAAAGTAGTAGAAGTAAATATTCCTTATGAATATAAAGATGAAAATATAAAAATACAAAAAATTATGAAAATAGATTTAATAACAAGATATGAAAAAGGGGAACTATCACTTAATAAATTAAAAGATTTTGGAATAAGGGCAGTTAGAGGTCCAAGATACATGCCATTATCATTAAGTGAATATATAAATAAAATAGATTACTGTTAGTACAAATATATATTAATGTTAAGGAGGAAGTAAAAAGATTATGAATATAGTTTATCATGGAAGTCCAAATGCCGATATAAAAGAAATAATGGCACATAAAAGTACTCATCAAAAGGAATGTATTTATGCTACTGATAATAAGGTAGTAGCTCTATTATTTATGGCACGGGGAAATGGTGACTTAGATACTAGAATCTCTAATGTAAATGGCAAACCTGAATTAGTAGAAAGAAGAATGGGAGTATTAAAAGATTTATATGATAGAGAAGGCTATTTATATGAATTAGATGGTAGTTCTTTTAGTCATTATGATTATCTTTGGTCTTTAGAGGTAATATCATTTGAGAAATCGATAAAGCCTTTAAGAAAAACTTTTTATCCAAATATATTAAAGGCTCTTGAAGATGAAGAAAAAAAAGGAAATATTATAATATATAGATATCCTGATAGACCAAAGGATATGCCGCTAGATAATTCAGATTTAGCTTACAAATATATTGAGTTTGAAAAGCGAGGAATAACGGGCGCTGTAGGTCAATTACTTCATATCTACCCAGAATTAACCAGTTTAGTACAAGAAATACTAGAAGAGAAAAAGGAGCGAAAAGTAGTAAAATAAATATGAAAAAGGGAAAGATTTTTAGAATATTATCGTTTGTATTTTTTATTCTAACTTTAATAGGGGCAATTTATGTTTTAATAAACAAAGGTGAAGTAAACGCAGGTTATTCGGTAATACCATCTTTATTTTGTGTGATATTTTCACAGTTAAGTATTATGGAAAAAAAGGCTAAGAAATAAGAAAAATAGTTAAACTAAAGATTTATAAAATGAATGAATTGGAGTAGTTACTATGAAAAAAATGAATGTTATTGTAATTTTTGATAAGAATTTGAAGAAGACTTTAATGTGCAAGAGAACTAAAGAACCATATAAGGGAATGTATAATCTAGTTGGAGGAAAAATAGAGAAAGAAAATGATGGCCTAAATGAAGCGTACCGAGAATTAGCAGAAGAAACAAATATTCAAAAAAATGATATTGAATTAGTTTATTTTATGAATCTTTCATATATAAAATGGAATAAAGAATTAGAAGTTTACTATGGCGTGTTAAACAAAGATGTCAGTCTGATAGAAGAAGTAAATAGGTTAGAGTGGATGCCTATAAATGATAATTTTTTTGATATGAATAAATATGCGGGTGAAGGTAATATCGGTCACATTATCGAAGAAATAAAAATTGATATGAGTAAATAGACTAGCTAAAAAAATTCATTATTGATTTAAATTATAATAATATCTAATGCTATATTTTTGATGAAAATGTAGAATAATAAGAATTTTTTTGATATAATTAATGGTGTAATTTAAGCTGACTTTTTAAAGTTAGTTTTTTCGAATAATATGAATAAATAATAAGAGGAGAAAAATGAAAGAATTTAGACAGTTTGGAGCTTATGGATTAATATTAGATAACGATAGAATATTATTGATTAAAAAAAATAGCGGTCCATATGATGGAAAATTGGATTTACCTGGTGGAACGATAGAATTTGGTGAGAAGCCTACGGAAGCTTTAAAAAGAGAATTAATGGAAGAAGTAGGAATAGAAGTAACAGAATATCAATTATTTGATGCTGACTCTATTACATTTGATTGGCAGTTTAAAGAAGATGTCCTATTAAAAGTACATCATACGGGAATATTTTTTAAAGTATTAAATTACAAGAATGAAATAAAGAAAGAAATGATTATCGATCAAGTAAATGATGATTCACTTGGAGCTGAATTTTATGAAATTAGTAAGTTGAATAAAAAAGATTTATCGGCAATTGCATTATTAGAATTAGAAAAATTAGGATACAAATTAAACTAGTTTATCTCGAACTATATTTTGATAAAGGCAACTAAATTTCTCCCCAAAACAACCTAAAGATGGTAGATTGCAACCAGTAGAAAGTTATAAAATGTTTGTGAAAGAAGGGAAAAATATGAATAATCAGTTTTCAGAAAATCTTAAAAAAATTAGAAAAGATTATCATCTTTCGCAAGAACAATTAGCGGATGAACTAGGAGTATCGAGACAGGCTATATCGAAATGGGAGTCTTCAGTTGCTTATCCTGAAATGGATAAAATTATTGCTTTGTGTGATAAATTTGATTTGAATATTGATGATTTGTTACATAAAGATATTAAAGAAATAAAAGGTGAAGAAGAAAGTAAAAAAAAGTTAAGTAAATTTATTGATGACTTTTTAGGATTTATTACTGATACTATCAATTTATTTAGTAATATGAAATTTAAAAGTAAAATTAAATGTTTACTCGAACAGACAGTTATTATAGGAATATTATTTATCATATCTTTTATTATAATTAATATTGGTGATGATATATTTTATGATTTACTATTTTTTCTACCTAGTAAAGTCAAATATTTTATTAATAATTTTTTAAATTATATTTTAGCTTTGTCTTGTCTGATATCGTCAATTATTATTTTAACCCACGTATTTAAAATAAGATATCTAGATTATTATGATAAGTTAAAAAACAATATAGATAAAGAAAATATTGGTAGTAATAATGAGTTAGCTAGTTTAGATAAACAAGAAACTATGAAGAGTAAAAATAGGATTATGTTTAGAAAGAATGAAAACAAAATAATAATTAGAGATCCTAATCATAGTGAATATCGATTTATAAATGGTTTATTTAAACTTATCGTCGGAATAGTTAAATTCTTTTCATTATGCTTTGCACTCTTTATTTCTTCTATATTGATAGTACTCTTTATCGGTTTAATAATTTCATTCTTAGTTTATAAAACGGGATTTTTCTTTTTAGGATTATTGATAGCTATATTATCGCAAGCAGTAATTATAATTATAGTATTATTAACAATATTAAACTTTGTATTTAATAGAAAAAATGATAAAAAGAAAATGATTTGGAGTTTTATAATATCACTTGTAGTCTTTGGATGTGGGATAGGTTTAATATTTATAGGAACATTAAAATTTGAAATATTAGATAACGATAGGGCAATGTTAAAGAAAGAAACTATCGAATATGAAATGCAGGAAGATACATTTTTTAATTTTTATTATGACGATATTAAGTATGTCGAAGCAGATATCGACAATATAAAAGTAGAATATGAAATTAATAAATTTTGTGAACTACATAGTAGCGGAGAAAATAGTAATCATGGTATTGATACTTTTGTTTATTGTCCTAATCCGATTAAATTAGCTAAAGAATTTATTAGAAATATCAATAACAAACAGATAGTTCCAATAAATAATGAAATAAGTAATATTACTGTGTATGCTTCTAAAGAAAATATTGAAAAATTAAAGATAAATAGAGATAATTATTATAATCTTCAAAAGGAAAGAGAAGATGAAATTAGTTATTATCAAGAAAGAATTAACTCTTTAGAAATAGAAATTGCGGATTACGAAACTAAATTTTCTGATTATGAAGATAAAATTTCCGAACTTAATGCTAAAATTGAAGAATATAAATCGATTATCGAATCATATAGAAGTGAATAGATTTATCAATAAAATTTTGAATAATATAAGTTAAAAGGAGATGAAAAAAATTGAAAAAAATAACTTATGTAACGGGGAACTGGTCTAAGATACTCAGTGCCAAGCAAATTTTAGAACCACTTGGTATTGAAGTTGACAATGTTAAAATGGAAACAACAGAAATTCAAGCTGATACAGTTGAAGAAGTCGCTATGCATTCCGCTAAAGAAGCTAGTGATAAGTTAAAATGCACGGTATTAAAAAATGATACTGGACTATTTGTCGAAGCTCTCGGAGGCTTTCCAGGACCATATACTCACTATGTAGATGAAACAATTGGTGAGGATGGACTTTTAAAACTTTTAAAAGATGAAGAGAATCGAAAGGCTTGCTTTATCGAAGCTTTTGCATACTGTGAATATGGTAAAGAACCGATAGTATTTAAATCGATTACTAAAGGAAAAATAGCCAAAGAAAAGTCGGGAACATATGGGTGGAGCTGGGACTTTATCTTTATTCCAGATGGCTATGATAAGACTATGGGCAGTTATCCTGATGAAGAAAGATGTATGGTATGGAACACTGATGCATACCAAGAATTAGCAAAATTTTTACAAACAAAGAAAGACTAAAAATTTAATTTGCCTATTGGTAAAATGGAGAATATATGAGTAATATTAAAATTGTTAAAAATATCAGAGAATTAAAGTCTTTATTTGATTTCTTTGCCTCTACCTTTTATGAGGATGCAGTACGATATAATGAATATTATTATCCTATGGGAGACCGCTACAAAGAAATGTTAAGACAATTTAAAATTGATAGAGATTTTATCTTTTATATTGAAGAAGATGGTAAGATTATCGGAGGATTAACCGCTAAAAATATGGATGTTGAGGCTCAAAAAATAACATTAAGTATCATTGCAATATCAAAGGATTATAGAAGAAAAGGTCATGCTACAGAACTTATAAAATATTTTGAAGAATTATGTATAAAGAAAGGCATAAGAAATATTGAACTTGGTGCTAGATATAGAGCTTGTGATTTATATAAAAAATTAAACTATATACCTTCGTTAATGGTGCAAGTTTTTGACTTTAATAATATTAATGATATCAAAAATAATAATAAATTAAATTTAAAAATAAAAGCAGAATATCAAGGAGATACTTATGGTTTCGTTTTGTTTTATGTCGATGAAGTTTCGGAAAAATATATTAAAATGTTTGAAGAAAAGGTTAAAACTTCCCATGCTCAATATATTTTTGAAAAGAAGCTATAATTATATGGAAAATATATGAGTAATAGCAGAGCCTTCATTTGATTTCTTTAAATATATTTGGTATATGCGTTGACTATTTTATGCTTTTATGATAATTTATCAAGATAAGAAAATGTTTGTCTATCTAACAATTGATGAGACTGATAAAGAAGAAATGGCTCAGCTTCAAGAGCCTATATGTGAAGGTAAGGCTATCGCTAACGATTAATAAAATAGAATTTTAGTATTTAAAAGATTTGAACGATTTAATTTTCAAATCTTTTTATTTTGCTATTATCTTAAGTAATTCTTAAGATTTTCATAAGACTAAGTTAAAGAATTAATATTTGTCAAATGCTAAAATTTAATTATAAATTTTTTGACTGTATAGGAGGACTTTATGAAAATTAAAAGAAAGAGACATTTGAAAAGAGTAGTTAAAATATTAATACTTGTAGTATTATCTATAATAATTTTGTTTGTTTATTCTTTTTATACTGATAATAGTACTTTGTCAGAAGAAAATATATTAAATGAAGAATCTATTACTCATGATAATAAAGATAGTGGTACTATTTTAGAAAGACTAAATAGTATGAAGAGTCAAGATAAAAGAATAGATGATATAATTGAAAATTATGATAATTATCCGGAAGAACTATTAGACATGCTTTCCCGAAATATCGATATGCTAGATTTTGTAATTAACTATCTCGAAAAGAAAGGAAAAGTTTATAGCGATAATATCGGAAATGTTAAAAAGGGAACATTTCCTTTACTATTACAGTGGGATGAAAGATGGGGATATGCTAGTTATGGTGATAGCAGTATTGCTGTAAGTGGATGTGGACCTACGGCACTATCGTCTGTCATTGCGGGATTAACTGGAGATAATACTTTGACTCCATATAAGATAGCTAAGTTTGCCGAAGAGAATGGCTACTATTCTGGCACATCAGGTACTTCGTGGTATTTAATGACCGAAGGAGCAAGTAAACTAGGCATCAAAAGT
The DNA here is from genome assembly GCA_947625625.1 of uncultured Bacilli bacterium. GTDB lineage: Bacteria > Bacillota_I > Bacilli_A > RF39 > UBA660 > CAG-302. The sequence continues at coordinate 25,922 of CANQPC010000009.1, read as the reverse complement.
AAAGAACTATCTTTGTCTAAAGAGAACATTTTTAATTCATTAAAAAAAGGTAATCCTATTATTTGTAGTATGCGAGAAGGAGACTTTACGACTACGGGGCATTTTATTGTCCTTGTAGGTATTAAAAATGGGAAAATAAAAGTTAATGATTCTAACAGTATACAAAGAAGTAATATACTATGGAGTTATGAAAAATTAGAAAAACAAATAAAAAACTTATGGGAATTTTCTAATTAATATAGCTTTTCTTATGATATAATTACTAGTGAGGTACCAAGATGAATATACTAATTGTTGATGATGAAAAAGAAATTGTCGATTTAATAGAAATATACTTAAAGAATGAAAATTATAATGTTTTTAAATATTATACGAGTAGTAATGTATTAAATGATTTAGAAACATTAAATATTGATTTAGCAATATTAGATGTAATGATGCCAGATATAGATGGCTTTACTCTATGTAGTAAGATAAGAGAAAAATATAATTTTCCAATTATTTTTGTAACTGCCAAAGTAGAAAATATCGATAAGATAAGTGGACTTACTATTGGAGCGGACGATTATATTACTAAACCATTTGAGCCTATTGAACTCGTAGCTAGAGTTAAAGCCCAGCTTAGAAGATATAAAAATTATAATCAGAGAGATGATAATCAAGATATAATTGATTTTCGAAATATAGTTATCAATAGAAAAACTCACGAATGTTATTTTAATGACAAAAAATTAGAACTTACACCAATAGAATTTGAGATACTATGGATTTTATGTAAAAATAGGGGTAATGTTGTCAAAACAGAAGATTTATTTATGGAAGTATGGAAAGAAAAGTACTATGAAAATGATAATAATACTATTATGGTACACATAAGACACTTACGAGAAAAAATGAAAGATACTGGTAAAAAGCAGAAATATATTATAACTGTATGGGGAGTGGGGTATAAAATTGAAAAATAATTATTATAAGACAAATATACTATTTAAGAAGACTTTTAGAAGTTTTCTAATTAAACTAGGAATTTTAACTGTCATATTTCCAGTTATTTTTTCTATTATTAACTCTATTGTAAGTAAATTAGATTTTCAATGGCTATATGAATATTCTAGAGACTATTATTATGATGTGATAAAATTATATGATTTTCTTTTTGAAGAACACGGTCTATATTTAATTATACCTATAATATGGCTTATTGGAGTTATTATATTAGTATATAGAGAGTTTAAAAAATTTTCTTCTTATATTAACGATATTTCTCTTGCCTTCGATGGTTTATTAAATAAAGAGATAGAATATGTAGAACTACCTATCGATTTAGAAGAAATACAAAATAGAATAAATTATCTAAAAAATGAATCACAAAAGAATGAAATATTAGCTCGTGAAAGCGAGCAGAGGAAAAACGATTTAATCGTCTATCTAGCTCATGATTTAAAAACACCTCTCACTTCGATAATTGGTTATTTATCTCTAATTGACGAAATAAAAGATATGCCGAAAAAACAGAGAGAAAAATATGTTAAAGTAGCTCTCGATAAATCGTACCGTGTCGAAGAACTGATTAATGAATTGTTTGATATTGCTAGATTTAATTCGGAAAGTATCGTCCTAGAAAAAGAAGAACTTAATCTAAATATGATGTTAGAACAGATTATCGACGATTTTTATCCTATTTTAAATGAAAATAATAAAGAAATTAAATTAATGAGCGAAGAAAAGGTTTTAATAAATGGAGACTCAGATAAATTAGCCAGAGTCTTTGGTAATATTATCAAAAATGCTATTTATTATAGTACCGATAATTTAATTACCATGGAAATAAAAAGAGTAGATGATTATGCATGTGTTACTACTAGTAATAAAGGAAAGAAAATACCAGAGGAAAAATTAAAGAAATTATTTGATAAATTTTACCGAGCTGACTCTTCGAGGACGACCAAAACGGGTGGCAGTGGTCTTGGACTTGCTATTGCTAAGGAGATAGTCGAACTCCATAATGGTAAGATAAGGGTAGCAAATGAAGGTGATTATATAAAGTTTTATGTTGAACTTCCAATTATAAAAAATCAGTAATTAATGGAAGAGATAATTATTGGAAAAAAGTTCTTGGCAAAAGTACATAAAAGTACTTTCTTTTTTTCGTAATTTAAGATATAATTAATACATAACTGAAGATAAAATTCGACATATTTTTTATGTTATACTTTTTAAGTAAAGAGTATTCTTATTTTAAATCAGTAATATAATAAAGTAATTAAGAGGAGTGAAAGTATGAAGAAAAAAGTAATAATATTGGGTATTAGCATTACTGCTTTTATCCTAGGAGGCGTATTACTATTTAGTGGAAATAGTAATGGTATAGTAAGTTTCTTTGATATACCAAAGAAAGGAATGCTAGCAAATCAAGATAAACCTATCAAGGATGAGGCGTTATACGAGTGTATCATAGACGAGTATAATGGATTACCAGATGTCTCTTCTAAAACGACCGACGATGTTTTAGATGACGTTGAACTTGCTAAAATTACGAAATTAACGTGTGGCAGTGATGATACGCCGGTAGAAGACTTAACTGGTATAAATAAGTTAACAGCTCTTAAGTATTTGACACTTACTAATGTTTCAGTAAATATGGAAGAAATAAATTCTTTAACTGCTTTAGTGGGATTAACTTTGAAAAAGGCTACATTCTCTAATCCGGAAGTAGTACCAAATATTTCTGGACTAATATCAATCGAAGTAAGTAATAGCAATGCTACTTCTATCGATTTTTCTAGTCTTAGTAAGTTGACGGTCGAAAGAATAATAGATAATGAGAATTTGACAAGTCTTAAATTTAAAGATGATGCCGGTAATTATGCTGGTAAAGATGCTAAGTATTTGGATGGAGCTAGACTAGAATATCCGCAGATAAAAAATAATCCTGAGCTTACTAGTTTAGACTTTTCAAATATTATTAATTTACCTCAGTTAGATATTACTAATAATAAGAATTTGAAGGAAGTAAACCTTACGGGATGTACGGGATTAAAGATTGTAAAATTAGATGATAATAATCTTTCTTCTGTAAATGTATCTGATAGTCCTATCTTATCTAGTTTATCACTTCAAAATAATCATATTGCAAGTCTCGATTTAAGTAATAATAAGAATTTAAGATTTTTAATGCTATCGAGTAACGAACTTAGTAGTCTTCCTTTAAGTAGTGAAGAAAATAATACTTTAGAAAGATTATATATCGATAATAATAAACTAACTAGTATTGACCTTAGTAATTATAAAAAGTTATATGCTGTTAAGTTAGCAAATAATAACTTTACTTCTGATAAGACGATAGTGGCCTACAAAAATACACCATTTGATACTCAAAGTACTTTAACTTCAGAAATTACACCTTTTGATGATAGTATAAAATATATCGGTGTATCTGATGTTGTCAAAATAAATAATAATGCCAATTCATTAAAGATTAATTATTCTTCACTTGCTCCAAATAGAGAAATAACAATTGCGGGTAATAGTGTTACTGCTAAAAATAAGGGAAACTATTCTTTCGAAGCTTCATACAATCATAGTTATTATATTAGTGACATGGGTAAGAAAAACGAAAGCACGAAATTTAATATTAAATATAATCTCGAAGTTGTCGAACTTACTTCAAGTAATGATAGCTATATTATAAATGAAGATAAAGGTTATATTTATACGGGAACTGATACTGATGCTGATACGATAAAAGGTAATTTAAGTGTAAATAGTGAGAATGCTACAGTTGATGTAGCGGATAATAAGGTTACTGTTAAAGATACTTCGGGTAATCCTTTAAAAGAATTTACAATTATTAGTGTTAGTTCAACTAAACAAGAATATAAAGAAACAATAAACGACGGTTATATTTTTACAGGAGGTAAAAGCTATAATGACGAAGATATTACTTCCAAAAATGCTACTGTAACTTATGATAATTCTAAAAATGTCGTCAAAGTTACTTATGGAGAAGATATAGTTACTTCGATAGCGGTAATTGATATGTCATCAGATAGCTATAAATATGGTAGTGATGGTAAAGACGGTTATATTTATATTGGAAGTAGTACTTTTGATAAGAATAAAGTTACTGTAACTGGTACGGAAGATACTACTTATGAAGAAAATACATTTACCATAAAATATAACGGAAAGATAGTTATGAATTATACTATTTTAAGTTATAAAGTTACAAAAGATAGTTATAGTACTGGTAAAGGCTATATCTATACGAAATATAATACTTTTTCTAAAGAAGATATCGAACTTGTCGGTCTTACTGATAGTGATATTAGCTTAGAAGGAAACAAACTTAAAGTTAGTTATAAAGGTAATGAACTAGAAGATGTCGATATTGTAACTTATTCGAGTACCGATTATACTCTAGGAGAAGGTTACGTATATACAGGTAAAGAATTTTTTGAGGAGGCAAAGATAAGTGTTACCAATGGTAATATTAAGTATAATAATTTGGGCTATACAAATTCTTTAGAAATAGATTATAATGGGACAAAATTAGATAAAATGATTGTCATAACTTATTCATCCGCTAAATACGATTTTAGTAAAGAATATTATGATTTAGGTTCAGAATCTTACGTTCAAGGCTCTGTTACAGTAAAACCAGCTCAAGATGCTAAAGTTGTCTATGAAGATGATAAGCTAAAAATAAAATATAACGATAAAGAAGTTGCTAGTATCGATATTCTAAAATATAGTTCTGATACTTATAATTTAGATGAAGATTATATTTATTTAGGTAATGAAGAATTTTCTAGCGATAAAATTACTAACTCAAGTAATATTACTTTATCGGAAGAAGATAACAGTTTGAAAATCATGTATAAAGATAATGCTATTAAGACATATAAGTTATTAAAGATAACAAGTTTTGGCTCACTTATTGCAACTGATAAGTTACTAAGCTTAGAAAATGAAAGTTATACTTACGATAGTTTTAAATCAGAAATTACTACTAACGATAGTAATCTAGTCGTAAAGGTTTATAATGCAGATGGAACACCTGTTACTGAAGGCGATATTGTAAGGGGGATGACTGTTAATATCGAATATAATGGTAAAGTATTACATACTTACAAAGTTGTCAACGATGTCGAAGAAGAATATCTCGAATTTGATGAAAGTATCAAAACTAAGGAATCAGATACTAGTAAAAAATATATTTTAGACCTTTCGGCAGGAATAACTACTGATGAATTAAAGAAGCATATCGATACGAATGGAAGTATCGAAATAAAAGATAAAGAAGGTGCTTCAACATCTACTATAGCAACTGGTTATAAACTTGTCGTTACCTTTGATACAGGTACTACTTATGAATATATTCTTGTCGTAAGAGGAGACGTCAATGGTGATGGTAAAATAACTAATAGTGATGTGGCAAAATTATTTCAATTCTTGCGTAAGAAAATAACGATGGATGATTGCTATATCTTTGCTGGAAATGTATCTTCTCATGATGATGAAATAAAAATAGGTGATGTAAGTAAATTATTCCAGTTTATTAGAAATAAAATAGATAGTTTGGAGGACGTTCAATGAGAAAGTTAGCGAAAATAATTGGTATATTATTAATAATATTACCATTAAGAGTAAATGCCTTAACGGGTTCTATTAGTATAAACTGTGATAAGACCATAGCTCCAGGATCGTCAACTACTTGCCGAATTGTTGGAAACAGTGATGGTGATGTATCTGGGGTTGCTGGTGTTATTGAATTGGGTAGTGGTTTAACATTATCATCAGCCGATAAAGATAATATTTGGCAAGGTTCTGGCGAAGGTGGATTATTTGATGTATATACTGACAATAACCAAAGAGGAACTTTTAACGTTGGAAGTTTTGTTATTACTGCATCTTCTAGTATTACTAGTGGAGCAGAAGTATCAATCAAAATGAAAAACATTGTCTTTACTGATCCTGCTATTGATTTTCAAGATGTCAGTATCGGTGATGCAAGTACTAGTATTAGAATAGCTTCGACAGTTAATACTTTATCTAGTCTAACTGTCAGCGGTGCTACGATAAACTTTAATGCTAATACTACGACTTATAATGTAACTATCGATGCTTCAAGTACAACTATCAGTGCTACGGCAACTGATTCGAAAGCTAGTGTAAGTGGAACTGGTACTAAAACATTAAATTATGGAGCCAATACTTTTAATGTTACTGTTACTAGTGAAAGTGGTGCAACTAAAACATATACGATAAATATCACAAGACCAAAACCACAGACTAAACCTGATAATAATAATAATCAGAGTACAAATAAACCATCTACCGGTGGTAATAATAACAATACTAGTAGTAATAATAACAATAATAATAGCAATAGTAAAGAAGAAGAGAAGAGTAACAATAATTATTTAGGAAGTCTAAAAGTAAATGGAAAAGATTTAAAGATTACGAAAGATGAAACAAATTATAAATTAACTGTCGACAATGATATAAAAGAACTAGATATCAGTTATAAGGCTTCTGATGATAAAGCAACTATAAAATTAGAGGGAGATAAAAATTTAAAAATTGGAGAAAATACTTTTAAAATTATCGTAACAGCTGAAGATGGAAGCACAAAAGAATATACACTTACTGTTATTCGTGCTGAAGAAGGAAAGAAAGTATCGAAAAATAATTATCTAAAAAATTTAAAAATTGATAATTATGATATTGATTTCAATAAAAATACTTTAGAATATACAATTAAAATTAAAGATGAGGCTAGTCTTAAAATAACTGCTACTCCAGAAGATAGTAAAGCTAAAGCACGAATTACTGGAAATAATAATTTACAAGATGGTAGTAAAGTAAAAATTATCGTAACAGCCGAAGATGGAAGTACGAGAGAATATACTTTAAATATTACTAAAGGTGGTAGTCTTCTCCTTCCAATTATTTTAGGAATAATTCTTGTTATTGCCATTATATTGTTTATCATATTATTGTGGCGAAGAAAAAAGAATAACAGAAAATAAAAATATCAAAATTAGGTTAAATTATTAGCCTAATTTTTTGTATGATGAAAAATTAATATCAAAATAGATAAGATAGTGATATAATTAAATGTGTAGTTTTTACGAGATATAAAGAATTATATTATGAAAGGAAAGAAAGATGAAAAAGATAATTTTAAAAGTAGATGGAATGACTTGTGCTGGTTGTTCTTCGGGACTTGAAAGATACTTAAATAGTAAAGAGGGAATTATTAGTGCCAGCGTTAATCTTATCCTTGGCGAAGCTCTAATCGAATATGAAGATTATCTATCAGTCAGTGATTTGGAAAAGTTTATAAAAGAACGTGGTTTTAAGAGCTTAGGAGTACACGATATAAGAGATGATAGTAAAAAAAATCATAAGAAATTATTTTTGATTATCTTTGGAATTATTACTTTATTAGTACTATATATATCGATGGGAGAAATGATTGGATTACCTATGGTACCTTTCTTAAAGATGAATAATTATCCTGTTAATTATACGCTAGTATTATTTTCTCTAGCTATATTATTTATAATTTACGGACGAGATATTTTTATAAATGGTATAAAAAATATATTTTATAAAGTACCAAATATGGATACTTTAGTTTCTCTTGGCGTAAGTTCAAGTTTTCTATATAGTTTATATAATATGATATTAGTACTACAAGGAAAAGAGACATACGTGCATAACCTCTATTTTGAATCTTGCGTTGTAATTATTTTCTTTATAAAATTAGGTCGTTATATCGATGGTAAGAGCAAAGAAAAAACTAAAGAAGCTCTAAAGGAACTAGTCCAAATTACTCCAAGTAAGGCTTTAATTAAAGATAAAAATGACTTACGAGAAGTAACTATCGACGAAGTTAAAAAGGGCGATATACTAATATGTAAGCCGGGAATGAAAATAGCTGTCGATGGAATTATTACTAAAGGGGAAGCATATTTTGATGAAGCTTTCATTACGGGAGAAGCTCTTCCTCGAAAGAAGAATTCTGATGACAAAGTAGTAGCGGGAAGTATTAATTTAGATGGTTATATCGAATATAAAGCTGAAAAGATTGGTAAAGATTCAATGATATCTGAAATAGTTAGACTAGTGCGAGAATCTTCTAATACAAAGACAAAAATTGAAAGAGTTGCCGACGTAGTAAGTAGATATTTTGTAGTAGGAATACTAACTATTTCATTACTAACTTTTATTATTTATCTGCTAATAGGTAGTCCGTTTAGTGAAGCAATTAGTTCTTTCGTCACCGTTTTAGTAGTGGCATGCCCTTGTGCTCTTGGGCTAGCAACGCCTCTTTCGATTGTCGTAAGTGAGGGAATATGTGCCAAAAATGGTATTTTAGTTAAGAAGAGTGAAACTTTAGAGAATGCTTATAAAATTGATACCGTTGTTTTTGATAAGACAGGAACAATTACTTACGGAAATTTAAGAGTATCGAAAATATTTAATTATAGTAATTACAATAATAATGATCTTATGAAATTAGTTATAAGTCTCGAAGAAGGCTCTAATCATCCTATTGCGAGAGCACTAGTTTCATATGGAGAAGAGAATAATATTAAAAGTTTAGTAATCGATAAGTTTGAAAATCTTTCGGGAATTGGTGTCAAAGGTATAATTGATGGAAAAGAAATTTATTTAGGAAATAGAAAATTATTTTCTAAATTAAAAATTAAAAATACTCATGAAAAAGATGAAGACACTCTTACGAAAGATGGTAATAGTATTATCTATGTTATTTCCGATAAAGAGATAATCGGTCTAATAGGAATTTCTGATGTCGTAAGAGAAGATGCTAAAAAAGTTATCGAAAAACTAAAAAAGATGAAAAAAGAAGTAATCATGCTTTCGGGTGATAATGAAAGGGCCGCTAGTACGGTTGGAAAAAATGTCGGAATCGATAATATCGTCGCGGATGTCTTACCTAGTGATAAAGTAGATGTTATCAAAAAATTAACTAAAGAGGGAAAGAAAGTTATGATGGTTGGTGATGGAATCAATGATGCTCCTAGCTTAGCTAGTTCTATGATTGGTGTCAGCATTGGAAGTGGTACTGATATAGCTGCCGATTCATCAGATGTTATTCTAATTAACGATAAGCTAGAAAAGATTATTTCTCTATTATTGATAAGTAAAAAGACAATGCTCAATATTAAAGAGAATCTCTTTTGGGCTTTCTTCTATAATATACTTATGATTCCTTCCGCTATAGGACTATTAAAACCACTGGGAATAAATATGAATCCAATGCTTGCAGGAATTGCTATGACATTAAGTAGTTTAACTGTCGTATTTAATGCTCTAAGATTAAAAAGATATCGTGACGATTGGAAATAGAAAGGTATTTGACTATGGAGAAGTTTAAAGAAATCGAAAGAAGTATAATAAAAAAATATCGAAAAGAAATATGGAGCAGAGTAGTAAAAGCTGTCTGTGACTATAAGTTAATTGAAGAAAATGATAAGATTATGGTCTGTATATCTGGTGGTAAAGATTCTTTTCTCCTTGCTAAATGTATTCAGGAATTAGAACGCCACGGACCAGTAAAATTTGAAGCTAAATACGTGGTAATGAATCCTGGTTATAGTGAGAGGAATATGGATTTAATAACCGAGAATGCTAAAATATTAAATATACCTATCGAAATTTTTGAAAGTGATATTTTTGATGTAACTTTTACTAATGGTGGGAAAAGTGCCTGCTACTTATGTGCTAAAATGCGAAGAGGATGTCTATATAGTAAAGCTAAAGAATTAGGATGCAATAAAATAGCTTTAGGACATCACTTTGACGACGTCATTGAGACGAGTCTCCTTTCGATATTTTATGGTTCTGAAGTAAAGACAATGATGCCAAAACTTCACAGTGATAATTTTGAAGGTTTAGAACTAATTAGACCATTATATTTAGTCAAAGAAGAAAATATTATCGCTTGGAAAAATTATCATAATCTTACTTTTCTTAATTGTGCCTGTAAATTTACCGAAAAGAGTGCTTCCGATATTACCTTAAGTAAGCGAAAGGAAATAAAAGAGTTAATTAAGAATTTACGAAAGACCAATAAAAATATCGATAATAATATTTTTAAAGCTCTAGATAATGTCAATTTAAATTGTATTCTTGGAACAAAAAAAGATGGTATCTATCATAGCTTTTTAGAAGACTACGATAGTAGAAAACTTTAGTACTTCAAGTTAATAGTTTTATGATACAATATATATAGTTAGAGAAAAAATAAAGGAATATAATGATGAAAAAAAGTTTAAAAATATTTGTTATTGTTATCTTTATCGTCATAAGTATAATATTAGTTGATACTTTAGTAGGGGTTCTACTTAAAAATAGTCCTCTAATTAGCTTTAGAGATTATCTTTCACAAGATAGTTATAGGGACCGAGGAATTATTATCGATACATATTATTGCAATAAAGAAAAAGATAATGTAAGTTATCATTTTAAAACGTCAAAATTTGATTGTCCTTTAGACGAAGAAGAAAATGGTGATACAATGAAGATAATTATTAATAATTCGACTTATAATGTAAATCTTGAAAATAATGAAACAGTTTATCAATTACTTAGTATGCTTCCTTTAGAAGTAACAATGAAAGAATTAAATAATAATGAAAAATATTATTATTTAGATACTAGATTACCCTCTAATAAAGAGAAGATAGGTACGATTAATAAAGGAGATATCATGTTATATGGAGACGACTGTATCGTAATTTTTTATAAATCTTTTACGACAAATTATCAGTATACTAAAATAGGTCATATCGATAATTTACCTGATTTAGATGACAGAGACATTAAAGTTAAATTTGTTAAGGAATAATATGAAAGAGTAAGAATATGGAATATATAGAGATAGAAAGTAAACATAAAGAAATTATCGATATAGCTAAAAAATATATGATGTCGATTAAAGATAGCGAGCATGATATTAATCATATGAATGATGTCGTCAATTATACTAAAGAGCTTTTAGATAAGATAGATGGCAATATCGATAAGGAAGTAACTTTAATAGCGGCTTATTTTCATGATGTTGGAAGAATAAAGAAAGATGAAGGTCATGAAGAATTGTCGGCAATAATGCTCGAAGAAGAGATGATTAAAAATAACTATGATAGTAAATTTATATCTCGCTGCAAAGAAGCTATTAAAAATCATAAATGGAATATGACTCCAACAACAATTGAAGGACTTATAGTTAGAGATGCCGATAAATTAGCTTGGCTAGGACAAGAAAGATGGAAGTCTTGTGTCGCTAGCGGTCAGAATTTAGATTCTATAATTAGTTTATTACCTAAGTTAAGAAATGATATTCTCTATTTTGAGGAAGCAAAGAAAATTTATGATAGAGATATTATAAATCTTATTAAATTACTATATAGTATGCTAATAAAAAAATAAAAGGAGAGAAATATGAACTTTATCAATAAATTTAGAATATTTATGAATGGTAGATATGGTTATGATGAGTTATATCGTTTTTTATTTAAAGTTTATTTGTTTATTCTCATTATTGACTTGTTTGTTAACTTTTTACCACTCAGTATTTTAGAACTTATTATAATAATAGTAATGTTTTATCGTTTCTTTTCTAAAAATACTTATCGAAGAAGTCTAGAAAATAGAAAATATTTAGAATTAAGAGATAAATTATTAAATATCTTTAGAAAAAAACATAATTCTAAGAATAGTAGCTATATGTATAAAAAATGTTCGAAATGTAAGACAGTACTTAGATTGCATAGACCATATAAGAGAGGAATAAAATATGTTAAATGTCCTAAGTGTGGTAAAAGAAAGAGAGTATTAGTTTTAAAAAGACAAAAGGTCGATATTGTCAAGTGAAAGAAGGTATAAAATGAACTATCAAAATGATGAACGAGATATGGAAGAAATAATCAGATTGTTAACTCAAAAGAAGAAAACTATCAGTGTGATGGAATCATGTACGGGAGGAGCCCTTTCTAATATGATAACTAATGTTCCTGGTTCTAGTATGGTATTTAACTTTGGAGCGGTTACTTATTCGAACGAATATAAAATAAAGCTTGGCGTCAATAAAGAGATAATCGATAAATACAGCGTATATAGTATGGAAACAGCTAGAGAGATGAGTAATAAAATAGTTAAATATACTTCTTCAGATTATGGAATTGGTATTACGGGAAAACTTTTAAAGAGTGACCCTAATAATTTAATGGGAGAAGATAATGTCGTATATATTAGTATATATGTCTCTTCGGAAGATAAGTATTACGAAGATAGAGTAATTGTAACTGAAGAAGATAGATTTACAAATAAAAAGATAGTTTTAAATAGAGTTATAGAAATGTTACTTAAAATATTAAAGTGAAGTTTAGAGGGTAGAATGATGAAAGTAATAAAAAATGTTGGACTTTTTCCTAATGATAATGAAGAGTCTTTAAATACTTATGAAAAATTAAAAGATTATCTTATCGATAGTGATTATGCTATCGATAGTCAAAATATGGATCTTGCTATTTCAATTGGTGGAGATGGTTCTTTTCTTAGAATGGTTAAAAATTGTCATTTTAGAGATGATATGTATTACCTAGGAATAAATACTGGAACATTAGGTTTTGCTACCGAGATATATCCTGATAGTATCGAAGACTTTATTAAAAAATTAAAAGAAAATAAATATAAAGAAGAAATTATTTCAGTAGCGGAAATTAAAATATATTTAGATGAGGAAATAGCTGAATTTTATTCACTTAACGATATTGTCATAAGAGATTATCAACTTAATACTATTCACTTGCGGGCTTATGTCGACGATAATATTCTTGAAGACTTTGCTGGTGATGGCCTTCTCATATCGACTTCCTTTGGTTCTAGTGCTTATAATTTAAGTTTTGGAGGAAGTATTGTCTACAATGAACTACATACTCTTCAGATAACGCCGATTGCTCCTTTAAATAATAAATCGTATCGAACTCTTTTAAATTCGGTTATTATACCTGAAGAGAGAAGAATTAAAATTATTCCTCAAAATAAGGAAATAATTATAACTATCGATGGTAAAAATAAAGTCTACAACAATGTCAAAAAAATAGAAGTATCTGTCAAAGATAAAAGAATAAAGTGTCTTAGAATGTACGACTATGACTATACTAAGAAAATAAATGAAAAATTTTTAAAAGGCTAGGAGAAAGTGAAAATGTATGAAAGTAACTCATGAAATTGCGCCCTTTTATCAAAGTAATTCAAATGTCCTCATATTAGGTAGCATTCCATCTCCTAAATCGCGAGAACAAGGCTTTTACTACGGTCATCCTCAGAATAGATTTTGGCCTGTCTTAGCTAATGTTTTTGAGGAGGCAGTTCCTATTACGATTGAAGACCGTCAAAATTTCCTTAAAAGACATAGAATAGCTCTATGGGATGTTTTATCGTCATGTGAAATAGAAGGGGCTTCCGATAGCTCTATAAAAGAGCCATCTATCAACGATATTACTTTAATTTTACATAATACTAAAGTAAATAAAATATTTGTAACTGGAAAGACGGCTTATAATTTATATCATAAATATATTTTTCCTAAAGTTAATATTGAGGCGACATATTTGCCATCTCCTTCTCCCGCTAATGCGAAAATGACAAAAGAAAGTCTTACTTTCGAATATCAAAAAATAAAGTTATAATTGTCTTTTATTACGGTATTTGATATAATAAAAGAGAAAAAGAAAGGTGATATCATGATTTATATGTGGCTTATAATAGTAGTTATTTTAGGTATCTTTGAGGCTCTTACGACTAATCTAGTTAGTATATGGTTCGTTTTAAGTGGTATAGCAGCTATGGTATTGACCTTTTTTACCGATAATTTATATATTCAATTTGGTACTTTTGTGATACTTGGAGTAATTTTAATGCCAATTAGTAAGAAGATATATAAAAAGATAAAAAAAGATGATGTTAAGACAAATATTGATAGAATAATAGGTATGAAAGGAGTTGTTACTGAAGATATTCGGAAAAATGAAATAGGAGAAGTAAAAGTTGATGGTAAAAGATGGTCTTGTTATGCGGATACTGATATTTCTCGTAATGAGATAGTTAGGGTTTTATCAATCGACAGTGTAAAATTAAAAGTAGAAAGATGGGAGAAAAAATAAAATGGAAGTTTTTATTATTGTTTTAGTTTTAGTGGTTTTGTTTGTCGTACCAAATATTAAAATTGTACCGCAGGCAAAATCGTATGTTATTGAAAGACTTGGAAGTTATTTGACTACTTGGGGAAATGGTCTACATTTTAAAATACCTTTTATCGATAGAATATCGAATAAGGTTACCCTCAAGGAGATTGTCAAAGACTTTGCACCGCAACCAGTTATTACGAAAGATAATGTTACAATGCAAATCGATACAGTTGTCTATTTTCAGATTACTGATCCTAAACTATATACTTATGGTATCGAAGATCCAATCAATGCTATTGAAAATTTAACTGCAACGACTCTCAGAAATATTATTGGCGAATTAGAGCTCGATCAGACGTTAACTTCTCGTGATCTTATCAATGCTAAGATGAGAAGTATCTTAGACGAGGCTACTGACCCTTGGGGAATAAAGGTAAATAGAGTAGAAGTTAAAAATATTTTGCCACCTCGCGATATTCAAGAGGCAATGGAAAAACAGATGCGTGCCGAAAGAGAAAGAAGAGAAAAAATTCTTCAAGCTGAAGGAGAGAAAAAGTCGAGTATCTTAATTGCCGAAGGGGAAAAAGAATCGGCTATTCTAAAGGCGGAAGCTCATAAGGAAGCACAAATTAAAATGGCCGAAGGAGAAGCGGAAGCTCTTCTTAAAATGAAGCAAGCCGAAGCTGATGGTATAAGACTATTAAAAGAAGCTAAAGCGGACAATTCAGTTCTCACTTTAAAGAGCTTTGAAGCTTTAGAAAAAGTAGCAGATGGAAAATCGACAAAGATAATTGTTCCTTCTAATTTGCAGAGTATTGCTACTTTTGGAACAATTATTAAAGAAATGATGGATGATAAAAAAGAAAAATAATTTAATTTTCTTTTTTTGTTTGTAAACCAATTCGAGAGTAATTGACAAAGACTGAAAAAAAAATTATAATTATACTAGAGGTGGTTTAGTGTGAATTATACAAATAGAGAAGTAGTACGTAAGCTAAAGCAATATGATTTATTTTTGAATAGTTTAAATTTAACACAAGATAAGATACAAAGAGAGAGAATTTGCGACCAATTAGATAAAATAGAAGAGCAAATATTATTGGAAACTAATGCTGAATATGAAGAAGAGTATATGATTCTGATGAATCAAGATACAAAGTATTTCGAAGAAGAAAAAGCTCGTCTTAGAAATTTAATATCTTTAATTGTGGATCGAAAAAATTACTTAGAGGAAAGAAAGATTAGACACAAAGGTGTTACAGGATCAATAGTAGAACTTACTACTTTTCTTGGAGAAGATAAACTTACCACATTAAAAAAGAGATTAGAAGTTATCGAAAAATATGAAGAAAATAAATCTAAACAAGAATCATTAATAAAAGATATGAAGGCTCTCGATATCAAGATAAGTGAAGCGTCGAGAAATGTCAAAGCTAATATGCGATTAAATGACAGTCTCGAGAATAAAATGATAGCCTTAGTAGGAAAAGCTTTAGAACGATTAGATTTGTATAAATTATTAGATAAAAAAGTAGAGATAAATAATAGTTATGAGGCTTTTAAATATGCTTCTGACCTAGCTAAAGATAATTTAAAGCGGGCTAGAGAAGAAGGAAATGTCGATATGATACTATCATGTGATAATATGCTTTCGGAAGTTACTATCGAATTTTCTAAATATAATACAGAACTTAATATAATTAAACTTATAAATGTCTACGATAGAAAGGTTCAAAATTATGATGAACTCTTAGAGAAGAGAGAAGAAATCGACGATATATTAAAAAATATCACTGAAAGTGATTTGTATACCGAGATTAATGATGAACTTTGCAAACAGTTTAATACGATAAAACTTGAAAAACAAGATATCAAAAGTTACGATTTGTTAAAAGATGAAAGAGAAAGAAAAAATAAACTTCTCTATGAAATCGACGAAGAAAATAATTCGAAAGAATTTAAATCGGTCTTAGAGGAACTTATTAAAAATGAAAATAGATTACGTGAAGAACAAATTAGAATTGCTAAAAAGAAAGAGTATCAAGAGAGACAGAAGAAACTAGCGGAAGAACAGAAAATTGAAGCTGCTAGAGTAAGAAGACAGAAACTTATCGAAGAAGCGAGACTAAAAGACCAATTAGAACGTGCCGAAAAAATTAAAGAGCTTCAGAAAAAGACAGTTATCAATAAGAAGAAAGAAGAAGATAAGGAAGTAACTTTTGTACCTGAACCAAAAGAGAATGCTCCTTTACCTAACTTTATAGAAAATAAAGGAGAAGAAAATACTAATGTATCGGATGATTTTGATACTGATGAATTATTTGAAAATACTAAAATAGTACCTAATAAGCCTATTACTTCCGAAGAGAAAGACGAGTGGAAAATAGAAAACTCTTCTCTAGTAGAAGATATTAGTAGGGAAGCAGCTTTAGATAATACGCCAATATGGACTCCTTCTTCTGATGAGGTAGTAGAAAACAAAGAAATTACAAGTAATCCTGAAGAAAAAGTAAAGACCCTCGATATTATGGATCTTTTCAAAGAAGAAAGAGAGAAGAAAAAAGACGTCTCTATTTCCAATGATGATGATGAAAATGTAAGTACAAGTATATACGATATTTTAGAAGGAAATAAAAATATTATTTGGAAAACAACCGAACCTAAGAGTGATGTTAACTCGATACCGGTTATCGAAAATAATAATTTAAAGCCTCAAATAGTTGATAATAAGAAGAAAGAAGGCTTAGCTTTTCCTGATATAGAAGATAAAAAGGGTGGTGAAGTATTATGGAAGGAAACTCTATAAAATCTTTTGAAAATTTATGTAAAATTTTTGAAACAAGAATAAAATTAGATAGAGGAAAAGGAATTATACCTGAAGATGCTGTCCTTTCTAACTATGGAAAATATGCAAAAAAAATAGATGATATCTATAATGATATCTTCGCTAAAGAAATAAAAGAGATAATTACTCCTTGTACGGAAATCGAAGATGAAGAGAAAAGATTAGAAAAGTTATTGTCGTTACTCGAAGGTAGACTAGATAAGCGACATGCTCTCGAAGATAGATATTATGATGCTACGGGTGAGTATCTAATGTCTCTTCAACCTATCGTTTCGACATATGAATTAAATGAAAAAAGAGATCGCCTCAATTTGATTAGTAAATATTTAGATACTAAGAGGGAAATAACTAATGTTACTGATGATATTGCTAAAATGAAGAACGATTTATCGGAAGAAGAAGAAAAGAAAGAACAATATGTAGCTAAAAATAAAATTATGGAAGATGAGCTTTATTCGCTATTTATTGGAGCTATTAAGAATGATGATTTCTATAATAATCTTAATGAAGATGAATTAGATAAGAAAGTATCGGAAGCTATTTCTAATGCTGAAGAAGCGAAAGAGACTTTAGATGTAACCTTAGATAGTGTCAAAAGTCTTGCTAAAAGTGGAATGGAAGATGATTATTCTTCTTATGTCGAAGATGCTGAAAAGAATTATTATGAATGGAAAAATAGAGAAATTACTTTAAAAATATATGAACTAGTTGTAATATTAGATGATGATTTCGAGCAAATGATCGAAAAAAGAGCCAAAATAAACGAGTTAGTCGAAGAACGAACTAATTTAAAATCACAACTAAGAATTGAAGAATTAGATGCTTTCTTTGAATTTGAAAAAGCTTTAGAAAAACAGATAAATACTTTAGAAGAAGAACGAGCTGTTTTAGAAAATATTAATAATTATAGTAATAGAATTTCTTACAAAGAAGAGAGATTAGGAGAACTAGAAGAAGATAATAACTCTCCTGAAATGCTTACGATACTAAGAGAGTTTGGACTTGTCGAAGTTTATGATAGCGAAGAAGAAAAAGCAGAAGAACCTGTAGAAGAAGAAAGTTTAGATATTTCCTTCGACGAAGAATCTAAAGATGATTTAGCCGAACCTTCTGAAGAAGAGGCTCTTTCTAAGTTTATTGATCCTTATCATATTTCGGAAATAAAAGATTATCCTAAGACATTAAATATTGGTCTTGCAAAGTTAAAAGGTGAAAGTGTAAGAGAAAAAGTTAATAAAAAACTTAATCCTAATATGGCAAAGCCTACTTTTGAAGATTTAATGATTCCAACTTTCGATAATAAGGAAGAAAAAGAGGAGCCATCTGAAGATAATCTATTGGATTTAGAGAAGACTTCACTTCAAAATGATGACCGTACTTTAAATGAAGAAGAAAAAGTTGATTTTTTTGAAGAAAAAGAAGAAAGCTCTAATAAATTAGATGATGTTATGCCAGTTTGGGATTTACCTTCTTCGAGGGAAGAAGATACTTCCAATAAATTAGATATTGATTTTTCCAATAAACAAGAAGAAGATACTTCTAATAAATTAAATATTGATTTTCCAAATAAAAAAGAAGAAGATACTTCTAATAAATTAGATATCGATTTTCCAGATAAAAAAGAAGAAGATAATATACTTCCAGTATGGAATGTAAGTCCAATGTTTGAAGAAGAGAGTAGTAATAAGATACCTGAAAAAGATACTAATGAAATGAAAGTAAACGAAGAAACTGATAATAATTTTTGGATTCCTGCTTCTGAAGCAAAGCTCGAAGCTAATGAATTTCCTAGTATAAATATTCCTATTCATGGCAATTTTTCGAGCGAAAAAGATAACTTTGGGTTTCCAGCAGTAGGAGGCGAATAGAATGATTGATATTGATAAAGTAATTGTACTCGAAAATGGAGAAGAGTATCTTGTCTTAGATAAAGTAATCGACGAAGATGTCTGCTACTACTATATTGCTAAAATTAATGAAACAGAAACAGATATCGAAAATAATTATAAACTTGTAACAATAGATGGCGAAGAAGATGACTATACGATAGTCGAAGTAACAGGAGAAGAGCGACTTAAAGAAATACTTCCGCTATTTAATAATAAAAAAGCTTAGATGGTAAGTCTAAGCTTTTTTAACGATATTTTTCGAGTGAAAATGGTTCAGGAACGATATCATAACCGAGAATTGTCAATTTAGAAACGACATTTGATAATATTTTGTCATCACCAATTTTATCTTCCATATTTAACATCTTTAGGACATCTCGATAGGCATGAAGCCACGATAATTTCTTTTTATTATCATAGTTAACAAGAGCATCACTAATTTTATTGACGTCGTATTTTATTTCCTCAGGTATTGTTCTCATAATTAGTCCTCCTCCTTAGTAAGTATAATACATTATTTTGCTTTGATATGTAACTTATTTGGTTACATTTTACACAAAAAGTTATCTTTTATGTCAAGTGGCTTTTTCTTTTCGTATTTACTTATATTTTAAATTTTGATATAATTATCTAGGATGGTGATTTGTCAGTGGATTATATTTCGATTGATAATTTTGAAGGACCATTAGATTTACTTTTACATTTAGTTAAAGAATCTAATATCGATATATGTGATATTAAAATAGAAGAAATTACTGATAAATATTTAGATTATATAAAACATGAAGATAACCTAAATATCAACATATCTTCTTCTTATTTAATAATGGCTTCAGAACTTATGTATTTAAAATCGAAATCTTTACTTCCTAAAAATAATGTCGAGGAAGAAACAGACGAAGAGCTTACGAGAGAAAATCTTGTCAATAGATTGCTAGAATATAAAAAATATAAAGAATTGACAGAGACCTTTAGAGAAATGGAGCAAAGTAGAAAAGAAATTTTTATAAAGGGACCAGAAAAATATTCTAATTACGTCGAAGAACATAGGAGTAATGAAGAGTCGGTGGATGTATTAATCGAAGCTTTTAAAAAGTTTTTAGAGCGTAAGGAAAAAGATAGGCCGCTCGAAACTACTATTACTAGGAAAGAATATTCGGTAAATGTAAGAAAGAACAGTATTAAAAATATTTTACGAAAAAAAGGGAAAGTAACCTTGGATGAACTTATCGAAGAAGATAGTAAGCCTTATTTAGTAGTAACTTTTTTAGGAATATTAGAAATGGTAAAAGAAAAAGATATAACTATTTTACAAAATAAAAATTTTGAACAAATTTTAATCGAACTAAGGAGTTAATAAAATGGAAGAAGTATTGGAAGGACTTTTATACGTTCAGGGTGATGTCGGTATTACTATCGATGAAATAAAGCAAATATTAAATATTGATGAAGAGACCGCTGGTAAGGTAGTTTATAATTTAAAAAAATATTATGATGATAATAAAAGAGGCCTTCGAATAAATTTTTTAGGTAATACTATAAAACTAACTACGAGAGAAGAACATAAAGAGTACTATCAAAAATTACTCGATGGTCCGAGAGAAAATAGTCTATCTGATGCAGCTTTGGAAACTCTTGCTATAATAGCGTACAACGAACCAATTACTAGAGGAGAAATAGATAATCTTCGAGGTGTAGATTCTAGTTATGTACTTCGAAGATTACTGGCAAAAGGTTTTGTCAAAGAGTGTGGGAAATCGGAATTACCGGGAAGACCAATTCTCTATAAGACAACTGATGATTTTTTGGATTATTTTGGTCTTTCTTCTAAAGATGATTTACCTAGTATTGAAGAGACTTTGGAAGTAGACGAACCGAAAGACTTATATACTTCGATATATAAAGAAGGGGGAGATACTAATG
Organism: uncultured Bacilli bacterium; assembly: GCA_947625625.1. Taxonomy (GTDB): domain Bacteria; phylum Bacillota_I; class Bacilli_A; order RF39; family UBA660; genus CAG-302. Next base: position 5,037 of record CANQPC010000009.1, on the reverse strand, counting down.
GATGAAAGAATTGTTACAAGTAAGCTATTAGATGAAGATAAGGATTTAACGATTAGACCAACTAGTTTAGATGAATATATCGGACAGACAGAAATTAAAGAAAATTTGCGCGTTTTTATTAAATCGGCAATAATGCGTGACGAATCTCTCGACCATATATTATTATATGGTCCTCCTGGACTTGGAAAAACGACTCTTGCATATATTATTGCCAATGAACTAGGAAGCAATATTAAGACAGCTTCAGGGCCATCAATTGAAAAGTCAGGGGATTTAGCCGCTATACTATCGACTTTGGAGGAAAATGATGTACTATTTATCGATGAGATTCACCGAATTCCTCGATATATCGAAGAAATACTTTACCCAGCAATGGAAGATTACTACTTAGACATTATCGTCGGTAGCGAAGGTTCATCGAGGAATATTAAAATAAATTTACCTCATTTTACGTTAATTGGAGCGACAACTAGAGCGGGCGATTTATCTAGTCCTCTAAGAGATCGTTTTGGAATTATTTCAAAGCTTAACTATTACACGGAAGAGGAATTATTTAAAATAATTAAAAGGACATCGAGAGTTTTAGATACTCCTATTACTGATGATGCCGCTAGATGTTTGGCAAGTAGAAGTCGTGGAACTCCGAGAATTGCCAATAGATTATTTAAGAGAGTTCGAGATTTTGCTCTAGTATATGGAGATGGTATTATTAATGATGATATTTTAAATTCATCACTAGATAAACTTAAAGTAGATAAGATAGGACTCGACGAGACTGATTATAATTTACTAAATGCTATTATCGAGCGATTTAATGGAGGACCAGTCGGACTTGAAGCTCTCGCTTCATCAATAGGAGAGGAGGCTTCGACGATCGAAGATGTCTACGAACCTTATTTACTTCAGCAAGGCTATTTGAAGAGAACGGCACGGGGAAGAGTCGTAACCGATAAAACATACGAATACTTAGGTATCGAAAAGTAAAAAGTATGTAAATTTAAGAAAAAAAGTGTTTATATGTATTTACAAAACATATTTTTTAGTGTATTATTAATATGTTCCTTGAGCTTGGTTTTATGGTACCTCTTACCTAAGACGAGGTGAAAGGTGAAATTATTAGATAGGAGGAAAAAATATGGCTTTAACAAAAGATAAGAAAGCTAAAATCATTAAGGAATTTGCTAGAGATGAAAAAGATACAGGTTCTCCTGAAGTTCAAATAGCAATTTTAACTAATGAGATTGCCGCTCTTACAGAACATTTAAAGAACAATAAACAAGATAAGAATTCGAAAAGAGGATTACTTATTAAAGTTGGAAAAAGAAGAAGTTTGTTAAACTATCTACTTAAGACAGATGTTAAAAGATATAGAGCAGTAGTTGAAAAGCTAGGACTTAGAAGATAATTTATATAAAAGTAGGCACTCTTTTTTGAGTGCCTTTATTTAATAAAAATTTAAGTAATAATTTAATAAATGGAGGTAAAAAAGATGAAAAAAGTATTTGAACTAGATTTTTATGGAAGAAAGATTGTCGTTGAAAATGGCGAACTAGCAAAACAGGCCGACGGTGCCGTTCTTGTAAGATATGGTGATACTGTCGTTTTAAGTACAGCAGTAGTAAGTAAGAATGCTAATCTTTTATCGGACTTTTTTCCATTAATGGTATTATATCAAGAAAAATTATATTCAGTTGGTAAAATACCGGGAGGTTTTATTAAAAGGGAAGGAAAGCCTACTGATGCGGCAACTTTAGCGGCTAGAATGATCGATAGACCACTTAGACCACTATTCCCAGAAGACTTTAAGAACGAGGTACAAATTGTAAATACTGTCCTATCAGTAGACCAAGATAATTCACCAGAGCTTACTGCTCTTCTCGGTTCTTCACTTGCTGTTTCAATTAGTAAAATACCATTTAATGGACCAGTTGCCGCTGTTAAAGTTGGCAGAGTAGATGGAAAATTAATTATTAATCCAACTATCGAAGAAGCGGAAAAATCAGATATCGATTTGACAGTAGCGGGTACAAAAGAAGCTATCAACATGGTCGAGGCTGGTGCTAGAGAAGTAAGCGAAGATGATATGTTAGAGGCACTTCTCTTCGGACACGAAGCTATCAAGAAATTAGTTGCTTTCGAAGAAGAAATAATTGGTGCAATTGGTGCGGAAACAATGGACTATGAAAAACTAGAAATTTCTTCGGAACTTCGTACGGAAGTAGATAGTTATATAAGAGATCGATTAGATAGTGCTCTTCGAATTAAAGATAAATTAGAAAAATATACAGCTATCGATAATTTACAAGAAGAAGTAGTAGAAAAATATCGAGTAGATTTTGAAGATAAGCTTAAAGATGAGGAATTAAAAGAACTTTTAACTAAAGTTGCCCTAATTTTTCATAGTACTGAATATGAATTATTTAGAAATATTGTCGTAAAAGAGAAGACGAGAGCTGACGGAAGAAAGATGGATGAGATAAGACCGCTATCGACAGATATTGACCTTTTACCAAGAACTCATGGTTCGGCATTATTTACTAGAGGACAGACTCAATCTCTTGCTACAGTAACATTGGGAGCATTAGGAGAACATCAAATTTTAGATGGCCTCGGTATCGAAGATGCTAAGAGATTTATGCTCCACTATAATTTTCCAGCTTTCTCAGTAGGAGAAACTGGTAGATATGGTGCTCCGGGAAGAAGAGAAATCGGACATGGAGCTCTTGGAGAACGTGCTCTATCATACGTTATTCCTAGCGAAGAAGAATTTCCTTATACGATAAGAGTAGTATCAGAAATATTGGAAAGTAATGGTTCATCTAGTCAAGCGACAATATGTGCTGGAACAATGGCTCTAATGGCCGCTGGAGTACCTATCAAGAAACCAGTAGCGGGTATTGCTATGGGACTTATAACTAATGAAGATGAATATACTATTCTTACAGATATTCAAGGTATGGAAGATCATCTTGGCGACATGGACTTTAAAGTAGCAGGAACAAGAGATGGTATTACCGCCCTTCAGATGGATATTAAGATTAGTGGTATTAATAGACAAATTTTAAAAGAAGCTTTAGCTCAAGCTAAAAAAGCTCGAATGGAAATATTAGACGTTATCGAAAAACAAATATCAAAGCCAAGAGAAGAAGTATCGAAGTATGCTCCTAAGACAGAAGTATTCATGATTAATCCTGATAAAATTAAAGATGTTATTGGTCGAGGCGGAGAGATGATTACCAAAATTATCTTAGAATGCAGTCATGTAAATACAGTTAATGATATCAATGCTGTCAAAGTAGATATTGAAGATGATGGTAGAGTAGTAATTTATCATACAGATAGAGAAATAATTAATAATACGGCCGAGAGAATTAAAAATATAGCAAGAGAAGTAGAAATAGGAAAAGTCTACACTGGAAAAGTTACTTCTGTAGAAGATTTCGGTATCTTTGTCGAATTATGGCCTGGAATGGAAGCCTTAATTCACGTATCACAACTAGATACTAAGAGAGTTGACAAGCCTAGTGATTTATTCAAAGTAGGAGACGAAGTAAGTGCAATTGCAACTGGTTACGATAAAAAAGGAAAACTTAATTTATCGAGAAAAGAACTATTAAAAAAGTAAAATAAAAAACTGATGTAGTGGATTGACACTTTATCAGTTTTTTTAGTTTATCGTTTCAATGTTTTGGATCTAGCTCTAGCTTCTTTCTCTAGTTTAATACTATCGTGATTTCTTTCTTGTCTTTCGATTTCTTTTTTTACTTTGATAAATTTTTGGGTATTATGTACTGCCAAAGTAGTTTCTGCTATGGAAGCAAATCCTAAAATTGAAGTCCAATCGATATTACCATTTCTATAACATATAATTGCCGAAGGAACGGTAAAGGCAAGGAGCGAAGAAGATACAATATCTTTAAGAAGAGCTTTTCTTTCTTCTTCCCGCAAATTATATATTTGTAAAAGAATATTTTTTCTTTGAATATTAAGGTCACGGTCACATAATTCGCGAATAATTTGTTTAGTTTGTAAATCTTCTAATTCATTTTTCTGTGAAGTCCAATCTCTTAGTTTTAGAATATCACGATATAGATATTTACCGCCAAAAGAAGTAAGAATTAGAGATGACAATCCTATAATTCCTGCCACACTAGCGGTTACATAATAATCTCCTTCAATATTTTGAACTAGGCCCACTATGCTTCCAACGAGAGCAGAAGCACCCATTCCTATAGCACCAATGTAACCATTTTTACTAAATTTTAAATTTTTAATACAAGTATTAATTTCTTCTAATTTATCATTAATTTCTTTTTGATATAAAGAATTATTATCTATATTTTCCATATTTTCCTTCTTTCATAAAGCTTTTTAATTTTACCAAAAAATATAACATAAGTCAAATTTTGACTAGTTATGTCACGATATGTCGCTTTTATTTACAATCATTTTTCTCCTTGTTATAATAAAATAAATAATATTTAAGGAGAAAAAAATGACTCATACAATTGATATAAGTAGTATTAAAAGTATTACCGATAGCTGTCTATATTATGATTATATTACAAATTACGATATTGATTACCATGACAAATATACTTTTGAACTTGTTAATTGGTATAAAGATGTAGTATTCTTAAATAATTTTAAAGTAGGAAATGATTTAGATATAATAAAAGAAATAGATAAAAGTGTATATACATATCTTTATGATACAAAGTATCGAAGAGAATTTAAAAAGAATATCGATATTTATAACTTTAGTGGATGTAGTAGTAATATAGTTATCAAAAAAATAATTAATTTTAATAAACATTATGAAAATAAACTATATTTTTATATAAATAATAGTAAATGGCTATAATAAATATGATATATTGGTAAGTTAATGTTTATAATTTTGTAAATATATTAGTTGCCTAAAGTCTAAATTTATGGTAGAATTAGTATTGTAATAAAGATAGAAGGAAGGTGACTCTCTCATGAATAAAAGAAGTATTAACTGTAAGTTAACATGGGGGGGGGCTCAATCTTTAT
>CANQPC010000008.1 GCA_947625625.1 uncultured Bacilli bacterium | reverse complement strand
GTAAAGATAGAAGGAAGGTGACTCTCTCATGAATAAAAGAAGTATTAACAATAGGTTAACATGGGGGGGGGTTCAATCTTTATAATATAATATTTTGTAGTATTAAAGACTATGAAGAAGAAGTAGGTAGTAATAACTTATTTCCTTTCTTTCATAGTCTTTTTCTTTGCTTAGAAAGTGAGGAAGTACTATGAATAAAGCTAAATTATATATGTTTATTTCGATTAGTATATTAGTCTTTTCAGTAAGTAGTACACTAGCTTGGTATATTTGGAAGAGTACTACTGATGCACTAGTCAAACTTGAAATATGTGCTCCGACAATTACTTTTGCCGGAGGACCAACGATAAATGGAGTAGACTTAGTACCAGTCTTATCGAAAGAAAATGGTTTAAAGAAAGAGATTAAAGTTAGATTAAATAAAACATGTCATGATGATGACAGTGCTGTTATGAATATGTATATGTCTTTAGATTTACTACCTAAAGAGTTAGAAGAAGAAACTTTTATATATGAATTATATCAAGGAAATGAACTAATCGTAAGTGATAACTTCAAAGGTAAGAGTGAAGGAGAGACAATTAGATTTGTCGAAAACGAAGTAATAACTACTAAAGAATTAACCTATACCTTATATATATACATTGATGGTAAGAGAGATAATCCTATTACCATGAGTAATAAAAACTTTAGATTTTATCTCTATGGCGAGGGAACAGATGCTATCTATGATGAAAACTATATAAGAGCAGTAGGTGGTACTTCAGCTACATCAGAATTTTTAAATACTGATATTACGAGAGAAGAAATTGAAAGTATCGTAACAGTAGAAAATAATATTGTACCAGATAATATAGATAAATCATTTGATATATCTTCTAAAGGAGATAAAACTGTAATGCTCTGGTATGAAGATAGTGATGGCAATGGTCTATACGAAGTATATATGGGAGGAGAAATAGGTACTGTAAACTTAAATACTAGTGCAAATAGTTTGTTTGCTAATTTAAAGAATTTAACTAAAATAGATGTATCATTTATCGATACTTCGAAAGTAACAAGTATGCTAAATATGTTTCAAGGATGCTCTAATATAGAAAGTTTAGATTTAAGTAGTTTCAATACGGAAAATGTTACTACTCTGCGTTATATGTTTAGTGGTTGTACTAATTTAAAAAAAGTAAATTTAAATAGTTTTAATACGAAGAGTGTAACTGATTTGGGTCGTATGTTTGAACATTGTCGTAATATAGAAAGTTTAGATTTAAGTAACTTTAATACTTCAAAGGTAGGGTCCATTAATTCTATGTTTCTTTCCTGTTCTTCTTTAAAAAAAGTAAACTTAAGTAGCTTTGATACTTCTAATGTGACTAGTATGTGGGAAACATTTACTGGTTGTAAAGAACTTATAGAACTAGATTTAAGTAATTTTAATACTAAAAAAGTAACTAGTATGTCAGAAATGTTTAGTGGCTGTACTAAATTAGCTAAATTAAATATTGATAATTTTGATACATCTAGTGCTACTTCGATGAACTCTATGTTTTCCGGTTGCTCTAGTTTAACAAGCTTAAATTTGAAAAGCTTTAATACGGAAAAAGTTACGAATATGCAGAGTATGTTTTATAGTTGTTCTAGTTTAGAAGAATTAGACTTAAGTAATTTTAAAACAGATAAAGTAACTACTATGGCTTGGATGTTTATTTCTTGTTCTAATTTACAAAAATTAAATTTAGATAATTTTTATACTCCGGAAGTCACTACTATGGCATACATGTTTGAAGGCTGTTCTAAATTAATTAATCTTAACTTAAGTAGTTTCGATACTGGAAAGGTAGAAAGTATGATTCAAATGTTTGATAGTTGTTCTAGTTTAGAAGAATTGGATATCAGTGGCTTTCGTACTCCAAATGTTACAAACATGTATTTAATGTTTAGCAATTGTAGAAAGTTGAAATCTTTAGATGTCAGTAAATTTGATACTTCTAAAGTAGAGAATATGATGGGAATGTTCTACAATTGTCAAAATTTAACAGAGCTAGAAGTTGGTAATTTTAATACAGAAAAAGTAATTAGAATGAATTCTGGTGATGGAGTTATTTATGGAGGATTGTTTCAAGGATGTAAAAATTTAATTAAATTAGACTTAAGTAGTTTTAATACAGAGAATGTAACTTCTATGCATGCTATGTTTGCGGGATGTAATAATTTAGAAGAATTAACTTTTGGTAAAAACTTTGTGGCTACAAATGTAGTAAGTATGCTTAGTATGTTTGATGGATGCAAAAAATTAAAGACAATCGATTTAAGTAGTTTTACTGATTCTGTTGTAGAAAAAACTACCAGCATGTTTAATGGCTGTAGTAGTTTAATAGAATTAGATATAAGTAATTTGAATACAGAAAAAGTAATTAATATGCAAAGCATGTTTAATGGCTGTAGTGCATTAACTATATTAGATTTAAGTAATTTTAATAATCTTGAAGCTACAAATATGAGTTATATGTTTTATGGATGTACTTCATTAGAAAGTATTAATTTAACAAATTTTACTACTCCTAAAGTGGAGAACATGAGTTATATGTTTTATAGTTGTTCTAGTTTAACTAATCTAGATTTAAGTAGTTTTGATACTTCAAGTGTTACTACTATGCAAGCTATGTTTCTTGGTTGTACTTTATTGCAAAGTATTAATTTAAAAAACTTTACTATTCCAAAGGTAATTAATATGAGTGGTATGTTTTATGGATGTACTAATTTAATAAGTCTGGATTTAAGCAGTTTTAATAATGTACTGGGAATTAATATGTCAAACATGTTTTGGAATTGTAAAAGCTTAGCTATGCTCGATTTAAGAAATATTGATTTTTCTAATATAACTAATTATAATGGTATGCTTAATGGTGTCCCTGTTACTTCTCTTATATATGTTAAAGATAGTAATCAAAGAGATTGGTTATTAGAGAGATTTACTAAATTTGAAAATATATTAGTTGTCTAAAATCTAAATTTATGATAGAATTAGTATGTAGTAAAGATAGAAGGAAGGTGACTCTCTCATGAATAAAAGAAGTATTAACAATAGGTTAACATGGGGGGGGGTTCAATCTTTATAATATAATATTTTGTAGTATTAAAGACTATGAAGAAGAAGTAGGTAGTAATAACTTATTTCCTTTCTTTCATAGTCTTTTTCTTTGCTTAGAAAGTGAGGAAGTACTATGAATAAAGCTAAATTATATATGTTTATTTCGATTAGTATATTAGTCTTTTCAGTAAGTAGTACACTAGCTTGGTATATTTGGAAGAGTACTACTGATGCACTAGTCAAACTTGAAATATGTGCTCCGACAATTACTTTTGCCGGAGGACCAACGATAAATGGAGTAGACTTAGTACCAGTCTTATCGAAAGAAAATGGTTTAAAGAAAGAGATTAAAGTTAGATTAAATAAAACATGTCATGATGATGACAGTGCTGTTATGAATATGTATATGTCTTTAGATTTACTACCTAAAGAGTTAGAAGAAGAAACTTTTATATATGAATTATATCAAGGAAATGAACTAATCGTAAGTGATAACTTCAAAGGTAAGAGTGAAGGAGAGACAATTAGATTTGTCGAAAACGAAGTAATAACTACTAAAGAATTAACCTATACCTTATATATATACATTGATGGTAAGAGAGATAATCCTATTACCATGAGTAATAAAAACTTTAGATTTTATCTCTATGGCGAGGGAACAGATGCTATCTATGATGAAAACTATATAAGAGCAGTAGGTGGTACTTCAGCTACATCAGAATTTTTAAATACTGATATTACGAGAGAAGAAATTGAAAGTATCGTAACAGTAGAAAATAATATTGTACCAGATAATATAGATAAATCATTTGATATATCTTCTAAAGGAGATAAAACTGTAATGCTCTGGTATGAAGACTCTGATAATAATGGTCTATACGAAGTATATATGGGAGGCAAAATAGGTACTATAAATTTAAATACTAGTGCAAGTAATTTATTTGCTAATTTAAAGAATTTAACTAAAATAGATGTATCAAAACTAGATACTTCTAAAGTAACTAATATGAATAGTATGTTTACGGGAAGCACTAAAATAACAAGTTTAGATTTAAGTAATTTTAATACGGAAGAAGTAATAGGTATGTCATATATGTTTGGAAGCTGCCTTAATTTGACTAATCTTAATTTAAGTAGTTTTGATGTTGAAAATGTGACTGGTATGTATCAAATGTTCTATAGTTGTAGAGGTTTAATAGAATTAGACTTAAGTTCCTTTAATCCTATAAAAGTAACAAATATGATGCAAATGTTTGCCTATTGCTCTAATCTAGAGAGAATAAATTTAAGCAATTTTCATACATCAAGCGCAATTAATATAGCATATATGTTTTGGGGATGTTCTAAATTAAAAGACTTGGATTTGAGTAGTTTTGAGACTACAAATGTAAATAGTATGGCTATAATGTTTAATGGTTGTTCTTCTCTAACAAGTTTAGACTTGAGTAATTTTATTACAACTAAAGTAAAAAATATGGTAAACATGTTTGCTGGTTGCAGTAGTTTGACTAGCTTGAATGTAAGTAGTTTTGATACTTCAAATGTTACTAATATGTCTGGCATGTTTTCTAGTTGCTCTAAGCTAACTGAATTAGATTTAAGTAACTTTGATACATCTAATGTAGAAAACATGCAAGGTATGTTTTTGGGCTGTACTAATATTAAAGATTTAGATGTAAGTACTTTTGATACTACTAATGTAACAGATTTTTCCGATATGTTTGAGGGCTGCAGACATCTAACTAGTATAACATTAAGAAATAATAATGATTTAAATAGTGCTAGAGAGGCTTCAACTTATGATATGTTTAACTATTGCACTAGCCTTCAAAGTATAGATTTAAGTAATTTTTATGTTAAGAGTACTAGCATGCATAGAACTTTTTATGAATGTACTTCTCTTATAGAATTAGATTTGAGTACTTTTGATACTTCTAATGTTACAAGTATGTATCAGACATTTTGGAGATGCAATGCATTAAAAAATCTTAATATTAAAAGTTTTGATACATCTAATGTAACAGATATGACTGATATGTTTGATGATTGCCGAAGTTTAACTGAATTAGATTTAAGTAGTTTCAATACTGACAAAGTTACTTCGATGAATATACCTTATGAATATGCTTATGGTGGAATGTTTAGAAGTTGCTCTAGTCTAAAAAAATTAGATTTAAGTAACTTTAATACGAAAAATATAACTACTATGCGTAAAATGTTTGAAGGATGTTCTAGTTTAGAAGAATTAATTCTAGGTAGTAATTTTGATACTTCGAATGTAACTAATATGGCTAATATGTTTTATGGATGCTCTAATTTAACTAGTCTAAATTTAAGTACTTTTGATACTTCGAAGGTAGAAAATATGAGTCATATATTTTATGGTTGTAAACTATTAGAAAAATTAGATTTAAGTAAAGCTGACTTTTCTAATGTAACTAATTATGTTAATATGTTTTCTGGTAATTACAATAATATTACTGTCTATGTTAAAGATAGTAAGCAAAGTGATTGGTTATTAGAGAGATTTCCTAAATTTGAAAATATAGTTTTTTAAGGAAACAAATAGTAGTTTTTTGCAGGTTAAAGACATGAAAAAAATTAAAAATTCAATTTATAACTTAATTTATATGGATTTAATTAAATATATTTATTAAAAATTTGGAATTTTATCAAATATATGATAATCTTATTTTAGTTAGGTTGTGATATTTATGGCTAGACCAAGTAAAAGAAGATTTGAATTAGATATTAGACAAATAAATTATATAAAAAAATTATTAGAAATTGATAAAATTGAAGATGTTGATAAAGCAGCTATGAAAAGATTAAAAAATAATTTAAAGAAAATTAAAGATACAAGAGTAAAAGGAAAAACAAAATTTAAAATATGGGATATTGTTATATGCAGTATTTTAGCGGTTTTATTCGGAGCTCAAGATTGGGAAGACATTCGTGATTTTGTTGATCATCACTATGAATGGATTAGGGAATTTTTATTGCTAACTGGTGGTATACCTTGTGCTAAAATATATGAAAGAGTCTTTTCAATAATCAATTCAAAAGAATTAGAAAATATATTAAATGATTTTATTATGTCTTTTAATATTAAATCTAATTTAGAAAAAGATATAATTAATCTTGATGGTAGAGTTAGCAAAGGAAGCTCAAGACAAGAAACTGAATATCAAAATAAAATTAAACCATTAAATGTATTAAATGCTTATTCAAATAAGTATGGAATTTGTTTAGCAAGTGAAATGATTGAAGAAAAAAGTAACGAAATACCAACTATACCTGAAATCTTAAAAAGATTTAATGTAAAAGGAAATGTAATAACATGGGATGCATTAAACACACAAATAGAAAATATTAAAACAGTAGTAGAATTAAAAGGAGATTATGTTGTTCCAATTAAAGGCAATCAAAGTAATTTTTATAATGACCTGATTGATTATTTTGATGAGAAAAGATTAGAAATGATTAAGGCTGGAAATTCTGAGTCAGCATATTTAGATTATTATGAAAAAAGAGGTAGTCAGTCAATACATTATGAATACTATCAAACAGAAGATGTTAATTGGTATTTTGATAAGAAAAAATGGGAAAAATTACATTCTATTGGAGTGGTAAAGAAAAGTATAGATAATGGAAAAGAGATAAAAATAGAAATGCGATATTATATTTCAAGTTTATTTTGTAATATTGATTTATTTTCAAAAGCAATAAGGAATCATTGGTCAGTAGAAAATAAATTACATTGGCATTTAGATTTTACATTTAAACAAGATAATAATACTACAACAAATAAAGTAGCATTAATGAATTTAGAGCTTGTTAATAAATTTTGTTTAGCAATATTAAATAGAGTAAAAAGTTTTTATAATAATATAAGTTTAAGACGTATAAGAAAAATAATATCATATAATTTTGAAAAATCATTAGTAAATTTAATGTGTTATTTATCATTAAGTTAAAAAAGTAAATTTTAAATAAAAAAATATAGATTAACCTTTATAAAATATAAGCTAATTCTATATTTTAAATCAATTTCATGTCTTTAACCTGAGTTTTTTGTCTAGTAGCTTTTCATTTGATTAAAACTGTGCTATGATAAGTAAGTAGTATGTAAAGGAGAAAATATGAATAGAGAGTTTTTAAGTATTGGGCCTTTTACTATTTATTGGTATTCGGTATTAATAATTGTCGCGGTTTTAATTGGCATTTATGCATCTTCGAGGGTTTCAGAGAAAAATGGTGTCACTAAAGAATTTATCATGGACTTAGTATTTTACTTAATTCCTATATCGATAGTAGGAGCAAGAACTTATTATGTTATCTTTAACTTTTCATTATTTAAAGATGACTTTTTAAGTATTTTTAAGATATGGGAAGGTGGCCTTGCTATCTATGGTGCTGTAATTGCAGCAATTATCTTTACTATTTTTTATTGCCATAAAAAGAAAAAGAATGTCTTATTAGTTTTAGATACTTTAGCTCCTTATCTTATTTTAGGGCAAGCTATCGGAAGATGGGGGAATTTTATTAATAAAGAAGCTCATGGAGCAATGGTAACTTTGAGTTATTTTGAAAGACTTCCGATACCTAAATTTATCGTTGATGGTATGTATATTAATGGTAATTATTATATTCCTACTTTTCTTTACGAATCGATTTGGTGCTTGATTGGCTTTCTAATTTTACTCATTATTCGAAAGAAAGATAAATTTAAACATCTTGGCATTCTTGTATACAGCTATTTTATTTGGTATGGAATAGGAAGATTTATTATAGAAGGAATGCGAACTGATAGTTTATATATTGGAATTTTTAGAGTAAGTCAAATCGTTTCCATTATTTTGATTATAATAGGTATTATTGGAATAATATATCTTGTCCGCAGGCGAAGATAGCTAGTTTACTTTTATGATAAATAATGTTATAATGTATCTATAATATGAAAGGAGATTAAAATGACAATTCCAACAATAATTATACTTATTATTATTGCTATTATTTTATTTTTAGCATTCTATGTTATAGGAGTATACAATAGATTAGTTAATGCTAGAAATAAAGTAAAAGACCAGTTTGCACAGATAGATGTGCAATTAAAGAGAAGGGGAGATATGATACCTAACTTAGTGGAAACTGTGAAAGGATACGCTAAGCACGAAGAAAAAACGTTTAAAGAGGTAGTGGAAGCTCGTAACAAAATGGCTTCGGCAGGAAATATTAACGAAGAGTTAGAGGCATCTGATGATATTACTAAAGCATTGAATAGACTTTTTGCTCTTTCTGAATCTTATCCTGAGTTAAAATCAAATGAAAACTTTTTAGCTCTTCAAAATGATTTGAAAGAAACTGAAGATAAACTTAGTTATGCAAGAGGATTCTATAACGATACTGTTCTTAATTATAATAATTTAAGAGAAAAATTTCCATCAAATGTCGTAGCTAAATTATTTAAGTTTACCAAGATAGACTTTTTTGCTGCTTCAGAAAAAGATAAAGAAGTACCTCAAGTTAAGTTTTAGGACTATATTAGTCCTTTTTTGATAGGAGTTAGAAATGAGAAAAATATATTTATTTGTCGTAGGTATTATTTTGTTTATTCCTAATTTAGTCCTTGCTAATAGTATTGAAAATATCAATATAGATATTTATATCGATAATATAGGAACTGCTCATGTAACAGAAACTTGGAATGCTAAATTGGATGAAGGTACGGAAGGCTATAAACCTTACTATAATATAGGTAATAGTATAATATCAAATTTTCATGTTAAAATGAATGATATTAATTATACTTTTATTGATGATTGGAATACTAATGATACCTTTAGTAATAAAAAGTATAAGAATGGTTTTAATTATATTGTCGGTGGGGTTGAATTATGCTTTGGCATAAGTGAATATGGATTAAATACGTATACTTTAACCTATGACATTAGTAATTTTGTCGTCAATACTAGCGATAATTATCAGATGATTTATTGGACGTTGTTTCCATATAATTACAGTTCTTCACCATCCGAAGTAAAAGTAAAAATATACAGTGATTTTCAGTATGCCGATACAATTGATGTCTGGGGTTATGGAAAAGGTGGTATGCCTACTTATGTCTATGATGGTGTAATTGAAGTTGATTCAAATGGAAAGATAAATAGTAATGAGTATATTACTTTATTAGTTAAATTTCCAAGTGGTTCATTTGATTTACTCAGTAGTGTCGATAATACTTTTGATTATTATTATCAAATGGCTGAAGAAGGAGCAGTCCATTACGATAGTGATACCTCAAATTGGCTTGGTATTTTCTTATCTATTTTATATATCTGTATGTTTGTGTTACTTACTATTATAGTAATTATAGGTATTAAATTTAAGCCTAAGCATGGAACTTATCGCATTATTATGAGTAAAGATAAAATTAAAGGAGAAAATGTTCCTTATTTCAGGGATTTACCTTATAAGAAAGAAAAAATATCACGAGCTTTTTGGATAGCTAGTCAGTATAATATTATAGTAAGTGAGACTGATTATCTTGGAGCAGTTCTTCTTAAATGGTTAAAGATGGGTAATATAAAGTTAAAGAAAGAAGACAGTAATGATAAAGAAAAGACAAAGATTGCCCTTAATTCTTGCGGAGGATTAAATGAAAAAGAAATAAAATTATATCAAATGATGTACGAAGCATCAAAAGATGGTATTTTAGAAAAAAAAGAATTTGAATCTTGGTGTAAGAAAAATTATCAAAAGATTTTTACTTGGTTTAATAATGTTATTGATGAAGAGACGGAAAGCTTAATAAAGGAAGGCTATCTTATTAGAGAAGGTAAAAAGAAAAAATGTACTGTTACTCCTAAATTGGATGAGGAAGCTAAAAAAGTTATCGGACTTAAAAAGTTTTTAAAAGATTTTTCGAATATTAATGACCGAAGTGCTATCGAAGTAAATCTTTGGGACGAATATCTCATGTATGCAACAATTTTTGGTATTGCTAAAAAAGTTATGAAAGACTTTAAAGATATGTATCCTGAAGTAATAACTGAAGAAATATATTACGATTATGACTTTATTTATTTTATCTCTTATCATGGAATGAGCAGTGCAACAACCGCTAGAGACAAAGCTCAAAGTTATTCCTCTGGTGGAGGTGGATTTTCCTCTTCTGGCGGTGGAGGTGGTTCCTTCGGTGGAGGAGGTGGCGGAGGTGGCTTCCGCTGATACATATATATTTAATAATCATTCTTACCCCATAGTAATTATTAAAAAAAATAATAAAAATACATATCTTAGAGTAAGAGATGATAAAATTATCGTTACGACAAATTATTTAGTTAGTAAAAGAAAAATTGAAGAATTAATTAATTCAAATAAAGCTTTTATCGAAAAGGCACTTACCAAAAGTGAAAAGAAAAAAGATGATGATTCTTTTAAATTATTTGGTCACTCTTACGATATCATCTATGGCTTTAATGATACTTCTATCGAAGAAAATAAAATATTTACCAAAGATGAAAAAACTTTTAATAAGTATCTAAGTAAGTATATTAAAGATGTATATAGTGGTAGACTTAACTACTGGAATAATCTTTTTGAAGAAAATATACCTACTGCTAATTTAAAAATTAGAAAAATGACGAGTAGGTGGGGAGTATGTAATTTAAAGAATAAGAATGTAACTTTAAATTTAGAACTTTCTAAATATGATATGGAAGCTTTAGACTACGTTATCGTCCATGAACTTTCGCATTTTATCTATCCTAATCATTCTAAAGATTTTTGGACTTTAGTAGCAAAATATTATCCTAGATATAAAGAAGTAAGAAAAAGTTTAAAAGAGTAATTATATAAAAATTAGCCCTTATTATTCGGCTAATTTTTTATGTTACATTGTAATTATTAATGATAAAATTAAATACTTTTTTAATAGTTATAAATATATAAAGTGACATATTAAAAAAGTACCGAGCATTTATTTTTAATATAATAATATTAATTTTAATAGAGGTATATTAAAACTTGCTATGCTTTACTTTATGACAATTATATGGTATACTTTTAGCCGAAAGCAGGGGGCTTTATGAAAAAAATTATCAGGTTAAATCTAATTAATTTTTTGTGGTTAATGTTAATAGAACTTATATTTGAATTACTAACTTTCGATGAAATATTATTTAAAAGCTTAATAGGAATAATCATATATACATTTTTTGTTTCGACAATAATTACATTTATTTCTTGTCTATTTAAAAATAAATTAAATTATATGGTTAACTTTTTCTTTTTAGGAGTGATATGTTTTTGGTATGCACTACAATTTGTTTTTTATTCATCGATGCATACTTTCTTTACACTACCATTAATAAAATTGGGAGATCAAGCTGCAAATTTTTTAGGAGAGACATTTCGGATTATTTTTAGAAATCTTTACGGTATTATAATTTTATTTATTCCTGTTATCGGAGTATTAATATTTAAGAAAAAAATTTATCAAAAAATTAGGCTTAATAAAAGGATTATCTTTACTTATTTAATAGTTATTCCTATCTTATTTGGAAGTTATATGTTATATCTCAATATTGATAAAGAAGAAGATTACTCGCTATACAACGTATACTATAATGTTAATAATACTAATTTAAGTATTCAAAAACTTGGTGTTTTAGCTAGTATGAAAGGGGAGTTATGTCAAAGTTTATTTGACTTTGAAGATAAAATCGTCGTGGAAGATACAGATAATAATGATACCTTCTTAAAAAAAGAAGACTATAATGAATTGGATTTAGATTTATCTAATAAGTCACTCAACAAAAATATTAAGATGTATATCGAAAATAATGATAGCACTAAAAAAAATAATTATACGGGCTTTTTTAAAGATAAGAATTTAATTTTTATCGTTGCTGAAAGCTACAGCGAGATTGCTGTAAGTAAAGAGCTTACTCCTACTTTGGATGAACTTACTAATAGTGGATTTGTCTTTGATAATTTTTATGTTCCTTATTATCTTAGTACGATAGCGGGAGAATATCAAGCTTTAACTGGATTATATCCTAATTTAGCGACTTTAAAAACATGGCGAAATGGAGAAAATGCTTTTCCTTATGGAATGGCTTCTAAGTTTGAGGAAAATGGCTATAATACTTATGCTTATCATATGCATAGCGGCTATTTTCAAGACCGAAACAAATATCTTAAGGCCCTAGGATTCGATAATTTTAAAGCTTGTGATATATCGGAAGACTTTATATGTCAAGGATGGCCTGAAAGTGATATCAAAATGATCGAAAATTCTTTTGATGACTATATTGATAGTGAAAAGCCTTTCTTAACTTACTATATGACAATATCGGGACATATGGATTATAATTTTTATAATAATGCTATGGCTATTAAGAACCAAAAAGAGGTCGATAATTTACCGTATAGTACTAATACGAGAGCATATCTAGCAGGGCAAATAGAACTAGATAGAGCACTGGAACTTCTCCTTAGTAAACTTAAGGAAAGAGGAAAATTAGACGATACGGTTATCGTTATGGTAGCAGATCATTACCCTTATGCCTTATCTTTAAAACAAATAAATGAACTATCGACATATAAAAGAGACTCTCTTTTTGAAGTTAACCATAATTCATTAGTTATTTGGAATAGTAAGCTAGATAAACAAGAAATAAGTAAGGTGGGTATGTCAGCGGATATTCTTCCTACGATATACAATCTATTTGATATTCCTTACGATTCTCGGCTCTTTATTGGAAAAGACTTATTTTCCGATAGTGAGGGACTTGCTATATTTAATAATTATTCTTGGATATCTGATAGAGGTTATTACGATAGTATTAGAAATAGCTACAGAGGTACTGAAGATAGTAATTATGTTAAAGAAGTAAATAGAGTGGTTCAAAATAAGTTAATTTTTAGTAGAATTTTGCTCGAAACAGATGGTTATCGATATATTAATGAGAAATAGTTTATGATAAAAATGTAAAATGCTAAAAATTGATTTTAAAAAAGATAATTTTATGTTATTATTATAATAAGGATGTGACTAAATGAAAAAGTTATTTTCTAGATTAGACAAACCTCTATTAATAGTGACAATTATCTTTTTTATTTTTGGTCTTATTATGATACTTAGTGCCTCATCAATGGAGTCTTTTATGCGATATAATTATAGTTTGTATCATTATTTTATTAGACAAGCTATTTTTCTAGCGGTCGGTTTGATTGCTTTCTTATTTATTTTGATTTTACCGACCAAGAATTATAAGAAAATTGCTAATTTTCTCATCTTCGTAGTTTTAATTTCCCTTGCGGGACTACTTATTTACGGACATTCGGCGAATAATGCTAACAGTTGGTATACGATAGGGCCATTTAGTATTCAGCCTTCCGAGTTTGCCAAAATTATCGTTATTATTTATCTTGCGGTCTATTACGATAAAAATAGAAATAATCTCGATAATCAGTGGAATATTATAAAACCAATTTTACTCGTAATTATTATCTGTCTATTAGTGGCTATTCAGCCGGATATGGGAACTTCGGCAATTATTGCTTTAATTACTTTGATGGTCTTTTATGCAGTTCCGATAAATAAAAAATACCGAAATATTTTTAATAAAATATTTATTGGAGCTATTCTGATGATAGGAGTAATCTTGATAACGACGGGCGGAAAGTTTTTACAGTCTTATCAACTTGAAAGATTTAACTTTATCGACCCTTGCGAAAGGTATCAAGAAGATTCGGGCTACCAATTGTGTAATAGTTTTATTGCCTTTAAGAATGGGGGAATTAAAGGCCAAGGAATTGGTGGTTCAACTCAAAAATACTTGTATTTACCAGAATCTTATACCGATTTTATTTTTCCTATCGTCGTCGAAGAATGGGGACTTTTTGTGGGAATTATAATTATTTTCTCTTATTTGTTTGTCCTCTTTAGAATAGTTAAAGTTGCCAGAGGAGCAACAAATCTTCGCAATTCTCTCATCTGCTATGGAGTATTTTCCTATCTTCTCCTACATATTATGGTAAATTTAATGGGAGTTATGGGGATGATTCCTCTGACAGGTGTTCCTCTACCTTTCTTATCGTATGGAGGTAGTTATGCTATTTGTCTTATGATAGCGGTAGGTCTAGTAGAACGAGTAGCTATTGAAAATAATAAAAAAAATAGTAAATTATAAAGAAAATATATACATTTTCTTTATTTTTTGTTATAATTAGAATGTATCATATTAGGGAGAGTCGATATCGTGAAGAAAATATATACCGCTATTGATATTGGATCCGATACAATTAAGTTTGTTATATGTGAAAAAATTAAAGATAAAGTTCATGTTATCGCAGCATATGAAAATAAATCAAAAGGAATAAGAAAAGGTTTAATTGTTGATCCTAATTTAGTGATTAATTCGATAAAAGACGGAGTTAAGGAAATAAATAATCGATTTGGTATTAATATAAATAAAGCTATTGTCAATGTACCTGATTATAATGCTAGATTTATGTTTGTAACTGGAGAAGTTAGCATTAATGATGAAGATGAACTAATTACGACAGAAGATGTCAATAGAGTTATCAAAGCTTCGGTATATTCTAAATTAGCTCAAGAATATGAACTTATTACAGTTATTCCTCTAACTTTTATTATCGATGGTAAAAATGTTGAAAAACCAGTAGGCCTAACGGGAAAGAAACTAGGAATTAAGGGGATAATGATATCTGCTCCGAAAAAAAATATATATTCTGTTCTTTCGGTTATGGAAGGTGCTGGAATTGAAGTAGTCGATATTTTAGTTTCGGGATTAGGAGATTATTTTGAAGTTAGAAATAATAGCCTCGATAAAAAAGTTGGAGCCATTATTAATATGGGACATGAAACAATCAACGTATCAGTATATAATAAAGGAAAACTTATGAATACTGAAACTATTCAGCTCGGAGGAATAAATATCGATAAAGATTTGGCTTATATGTTTAATATCAATATTTTTGATGCTAGGACAATCAAAGAAAAATTTGCTTCGTCACATAAAAGATTTATTGCTTTGAATGATGTTTACGAAGTAAAAAATACAGCCGGGGAAACAATTAAACTAAATCAAATTGAAGTGACCGAGATAGTTATGGATAGGTTAATCGAAGAGCTTAAGCTAGCTAAGAAACAAATATTGCTATTGACAAAACAAAATATTTCTTATATAGTAATAACTGGAGGCTTAACTGAAATAAAGGCCTTTAAAAATTTGGTCTATGAAATTTTAGGAAAAGATGTTATAATATATAGTGAGGATACTCTTGGAATAAGAGATAATAAATATATTACAGCAATTGGAATGATAAAATGCTTTATCGATAAGATGGAAGTAAGAGGTAAAGAGTATTCGATGTTAGATCGCTTTGAAGAAGAGCAACTTATTAATCCAAATAGCAAGAATAAAAAGGAAAAAACGGGATTTACCAAGATATTCGGTAGTTTTATTGGTACTAAGGAGGATTAGAAATGAATAATATGTTTGGTTTAGAAATGGATCAATTAGCTAAAATAAAAGTAATTGGTGTCGGTGGGGGTGGCTGTAATGCCGTCAATAGAATGATAGAGTCTGGACTTAAAGGAGTCGAGTTTATTGTGGCTAATACGGACTTACAGGTTCTAAATAATTCCTTAGCTCCTATTAAACTTCAAATTGGTAGGGAGCTTACCGATGGTCTTGGTGCGGGAGCTAATCCTGAAATTGGAAGGGAAGCCGCTCTCGAATCGAAAGCTGAAATAGAAGAGGCTATAAAAGGTGCCGATATGGTATTTATTACTTGCGGTATGGGTGGAGGTACTGGAACTGGTGCTGCTCCCGTAATTGCGGAAATATCTCAAGATTTAGGTGCTCTAACGGTCGGCATTGTCACTAAACCTTTCAGTTTTGAAGGTAAAAAACGTATGACTCAAGCTGTATCAGGATTAGACGAACTTAAAAAACATGTCGATACACTTATTGTCATTCCAAATGATCGTTTGAGAGAGTTAATCGATAAGTCGACTCCTATGCTCGAAGCCTTCAGAGAAGTAGATAATGTCCTTCATCGTGGAGTTCAGTCAATATCTGACTTAATTGCCGTATCGGGACTTGTAAACCTCGATTTTGCTGATGTTAAGACAGTTATGAAAGATCGTGGTAATGCTTTGATTGGTATTGGTGTTGGTTCAGGTGAAAATAGAGCTGTTGAAGCCGCTAAACAAGCTGTTTCTTCACCACTTTTGGAAACTTCAATCAATGGTGCTACGGATGCTATAATTAATGTTACTGGTGGTTCTTCACTTACTTTATTTGAAGTTGAAGAAGCTGCCGAGGTTATTAGAACGGCCGCTAATACAGATATTAATACTATCTTTGGTGCCGTAATTAACGAAAATTTGAATGATGAGGTAATTGTCACTGTCATAGCTACTGGCTTTGAAAACCCAAGTGAGCCATTATATCATAGTTTCAGTTCGACAAAACGTGAAGACTTATATCGCGAAGCTGTTACTGATAGTGATAACGATTTAGATATTCCTCCATTCTTAAGAGATAGAGATAATTATTAAGATAGTTTTACACTATCTTTTTTTTGCTTTCTTAATTAACTGTATGTGAACTTAGTAGACAATTTTTTCATATATGTTATAATTAAAATAGGATGTGGTAGTAAATGTTAGAACTAGAAACAATAGAAGGAATAGGACCTAAGACTAAGGAACTAATGAATAAACTGGGAATTCATAATTGTGAGGAGCTACTTAATTATTATCCCTATCGTTATGATATTATTAAGAAAAGTGATGTTCAAAACCTCAATAATGGTGATCGAATTATTATTGATGGTATTATCGAAGGTCAACCGACAATTATTTATATAAATAAAAGTTTAAAAAAGATAATTTTTAGAATTAATACGAAAACTAATATTTTAAATGTTACCTTATATAATAGAATTTATTTATATCAAGATTTAAAAAGTGGTAAAGAAGTTACAATTATTGGAAAATACGATAAGTTAAAAAATACTGTTGTAGCCGCTAATATTCGCTTTGGACTTCTTCCTCCCGGTGCTAAAATTGAACCTATTTATTATACGACTAATGGTCTATCGGTAAAGCAATTATCTAAATTTATTATTTCCTTTCTCCATATGGATTATGATGTTATTAATTTTGTACCACATTATTTGGAAGAAAGATATAATTTTTTAACTAAAAAGGAAGCTATTTACAATATACATAATCCTTCTGATATTTTAAGATTAAAGAAAGCTCGTCAGAGAATTAAGTATGAAGAATTATTTATGTATATGTTAAAAATAAATTATCTAAAGGCAAAGATTGAAGATGATGAGAAGGCTATATCGAGAAAAATTGATTATGAAAAGATAGATAAATTTATATCAAGATTACCATTTTCATTGACAGTCGATCAGGAGAGAGCAGTGAAAGAGATTTTAGGCGATCTTGAAGCTAAAAAAAGAATGAATCGTCTATTGCAAGGTGATGTTGGCTCTGGTAAAACGATAGTGGCTTTTATTAGCATTTATGCTAACTTTCTAGCAAAGTATCAATCGGCATTAATGGTTCCTACTGAAATACTTGCTCGTCAGCATTATGAAGAGGCATTAAAGATATTTGAGAAGACTAAAATGACGATAAGATTATTAACTTCTAGTACTTCTATCAAAGAAAAAAAGGAAATATATGCTAGTTTAGAAAATGGCGATATTGATTTAATTATTGGGACACAGTCTTTAATTCAAGAAAAAATTAAATATAAAAAGCTTGGACTTGTTATTACCGATGAGCAACATAGATTTGGTGTCAATCAGAGAAATATATTTAAAGAAAAGGGTAATTCTCCCGACGTTTTATCGATGAGTGCTACGCCAATTCCTAGAACATATGCTTTGACTATCTATGGTGACACTGATGTTACTTCAATTAAGAGTAAGCCAAGTGGTAGAAAGGAAGTAATTACTTACTTTAAAAAAGAGAAAGAAATTACTGAAGTTTTAGAGCTTATGAAAAAAGAAATCGATCAAGGTCATCAAATTTATGTGGTTGCTCCAATGATCGAAGATGATGATTCGGAAGCTATTGAAAATGTTATCGATTTGAAAGAAAAAATGAATAAGGCTTTCGGAAAGATAGCTAAAATTGGTGTTATTCATGGAAAACTAGATAATAAGGAAAAGACTAAGGTTATGTCACAATTTGAAAATAGGAAAATTAATATTTTAATTTCGACTACAGTAATTGAAGTTGGAGTTAATGTTCCTAATGCATCCATGATAGTTATTTTTAATGCTAATATGTTCGGTTTATCTACTTTGCATCAGCTTCGAGGTAGAGTAGGAAGAAGTGATCTTCAAAGTTACTGTATCCTTGTCGCTCGCGATTCTCAAGAACGCTTGCGATTGCTGGAAAGAACAAACGATGGATTTGAAATTAGTGAATATGATTTTCAGACACGAGGTGAAGGAGATCTTTTCGGGCAACGACAAAGTGGCGAAATTGGTCTTGTAATGGCAAATATAAGAAAGGATTATAAGATGTTACTTAAAGCTAAAGAAGATGCTGATGAATTTATTGGTACTCTCTTTACATTTAAAACAAATCCTGAATATTTTCCGATTTTAAATGAACTTCAAAAAATTGAAAATCTCGAATAGGTAAAATTTGAAAATAAAATAAATTGAAAAAAACTATTGCTTTTTTATAAAAAATATATTATGATTAATATGTCATAATAAAATATGACCGCACTCTACGACATAATGTAGGTGTGATAACCAAAACCCCCTGAAGAGAGCGAAAGCTCTCATTTTTGTTTATCTTAACTTATAATGATTCACTTAAGACTTACTAATATTTAGAAAAGTTTATATTAGTTTAGAAAGACTTTCATTTATGATAATTTAAACATTAAAATTTTAAAGTGAATTGCCCCATCGATTGACTATTGTTGCAATTTACAAAATTTAAGTAAGAATTAAGCAAGAATTATGCAAGATATATTGAATTTAAATACAAATAATGGTATAATAAATATATAAAAATTGAGGTGAATTTAATGAAAAACTATGTACCACCATTTACAATAACGAATAAAATGGTTGATTATGTTTCTAGCATTATGGAAAAAATAGGAAAATTAGATAATTATGTTAACTTTAATAAAATGCCAATATTAAGAAAAAACAATAGAATTCGCTCAATCCATTCGTCATTGGCAATAGAAGCAAATTCTCTATCAATTAATCAAGTTAAGGATTTAATTTCTGGCAAAACAGTTATTGGGCCACAAAAAGAGATTCAAGAAGTTAAAAATGCATATAAGGCTTATGAAATGATAAATGACGTAGATCCATATTCTATTAAAGATTTAAAAAAAATACATGAAACTATGACATATTTAATCGTAAATGGACCTGGAGAATTTAGAAAAGGTGGTGAAGGAGTATTTGATGAAAATGGTAACTGCATTCATATGTGTCCTCCACCAGAACAAATAGATATATTAATGAATCAATTGTTTGATTGGATGAAAGAAATAAAAAATGACATACATCCATTAATATTGTCATCCATTTTTCATTATGAATTTGTATTTATTCATCCTTTTGAAGACGGAAATGGTAGAACAGCTAGGTTATGGCAAAATATTATTCTTTCTAATTGGAAAGAAATATTTGAATATTTACCTATAGAATCAGAATTAAAGAAATATCAAGATGGATATTATAAGGCAATTGCAGACTGCAACAAAAACGGAGATTCTACAATATTTATTGAGTTTATGTTAAAAATGATTGATGAAGTTTTAGAAGAATCAGTTATTGCTACTAGTATGCCTATCACGGAAAAAACAATTAATATTAGAAAATTATTACAGGTAATGGATTATAATGTTCCAATGACTGCAAATGATATTATGAATAAATTAGGAATTAAATCAAAAGAAACTTTAAGATCAACTTATCTAGATCCCGCCATAAATGAAGGATTAGTGGCTCTTACTATTCCCGATAAACCAACTAGTAAAAATCAAATGTATTATAAAATTTAAACATAATGGTAGTTAAGAAATAAATTTCAATTACCTTTTCAACTACCAAAATTTTAAACTTTTATTGAATTATTACGTCTAATAACTAATTTTTAAAGTTTTAAAATAAAGTTAAAAGTATTTAAATAAACTTAGAAGTGCGTGAATACTAACCGCCCCCTGAAGGAGCACAATAGCGCTCCATTTTTGTTGAACCCTTTATTTATAAGAGCTTGCGAATAGGTGAATTTTAAAAAATAATCTTTACCACCACATTTACCCCACAAATTTTATGCTTGTTGTGGATTATCATTGTTAACAATTTGTGTTAGTTTTATTTATATTTATTATTTAGATAAAAAAAGACAAGAAGAATTTATTAGAGATTTTGTTGTCTGTGCTATATATGATTTCAAATATAGAATAAATGAATATGAAGTAACAAGAAAAAAGTAGATGTAGTAAATTTAATGATATAATATTTAGTGAGATAAATAGTAATTTGAAAGTGAGTTGATATAATGGCTACAACAAAAGATTATAGATATTTTGTATTGGAACAATTAAATTTATTAGATAAGATTACTTGTAAATCAATGATGGGAGAATATTTACTTTATTATGATGGAATATTATTTGGTGGAATATATGATGATAGATTACTTGTTAAGATAGTAGAAAGTAATAAAAAATACAATATGCAAGAATCTATACCTTATGAGAGTGCTAAACCTATGTATTTAGTTGATGATGTAGATAACAAAGAATTATTAAAAGAAATTGTTATTGATACTTGCAAAGATTTATCAATTAAAAAGTAAAGAGGTTTAAATTATATGAATAAAGAAATATTATTATCAAATATTGATAAAATTCATACTACTGAAATAAGTATTGATGGAATTGATTTAAATAATAATGGTAATTAATGATGAAAGGTGTGTTGAATGTGACTATTGTTGATTATAATAAAAAAATGGAATACATTATGGATTTTTATAAAAAAGCAATAAGTATGATGGAAGACATTGATAATTCTTTATTGGGCTTTCAAAATAAATATGGGTTTCATTTAATAGATGGCGAAATTACATATAAAACAAGAAAATTATATCCAAATATTGAAGAAATTGTAAAAGAGCAAAAAGATATATTATTAATCAAACTTGGATTTGTTGGTGAAAGAATAATGAAGTATGTTTTACTTTTAGAACAAATTACAAATTATCCAACTCAAACATTAGAAGAATTTAAATCAAATCAAATTTTTAAAATTGGTGACAGAGGGAATAATGGTAGAGATGTAAGAAGGTTTTATAATTTAGATCAGTCATTAATTGACAGAGTTATACGAGCTAGAGATCAACATTCACTTCAACCTTTACATGATTATTCGTATTTATATAGTATATTGAACGTGCTATATCCAAATTCTATAAATGACATTAATAGGTTATTAGAGATTTCTATAAAAAGAAAGATTATGATTGATTCCAATTTACCAGATGATTTAAAAGAAAAGTTTTCTGTATTTCCACAAAGAGCTTATTTAGGAATAAATGATGTAAAGCCACAAGAAATGGATATATATAAAAGAGAGTTTGAACACATAATTCAAGTATCAGGAGATTCATTTACTGTATTAAGATATTTAGAAAATAATCCAAATAATAAACAATATGATGTTAAATTAGTTTTAGATAAAATAAATTATTTGATAGAATATATAAAGCTAATTCATGAAGTAAATAATGATGACATAACTAAAGACATAGAATTGGCTTTTGTTAAAAATCAATGTATTAATGAAAAAACACTTATTATAACTAGAAATTTTGTACTAGAAAATAAAGATGATAGTAAATTGAATGATGAATTGCAAAAAGAAAAATATAGAATTAATCAAATATTCGAACTTGATAGAATTACAAAAAGTATTTCTTTAATGGAAGTATGCGTGTTTAATAGTTTATTATCGGTTGATGAGATAAAAGAGCTAGCTAGTGAAACATTAACTGATGATGAACTATATGCTTTGATATATAACAACATAAGATTAAATGTAGTAAATTATTTTAGGAATAATGGCGTAAGTAATATTACAGATATGATTAGAATGATTTTGAATAAACACATAGATATAAATAAACTAGAATCTATACAATTAACTAAAGAACAATTTAAATTATTGGTATGGTTAGATGTTGATACTATAAAGGAACTAGAGGGGCACTCAAAAATATATAATTATTTGATAGAAAATCCAAAAGTTTTAAATAAATTTTTTAGATATTATTATTCAACTCCAAAATTATTGCAATTATTTAAGTTAGTGATTGAATGTAAGGAAATTGAAAATAATCCACAAATATTTAATGTATTAGACTATAACCAATTAAAAGTGTTAAAGCAACTAAATATGGAAAATCCGACAAATGAAGAGATTTTAGATAATATTAGATGTAATTATCAATATTTTTCAAATTTAAATATTCTTTATAAATTGCCTATTATGTTAAATGCAGATAATAATAAAAAAATATATGAATTGTTACTTTCTGCTGGGTTAGATGAAAATAATGTTAATAAGTTAGATAGCACCATATTTTGCATATCTTATGAAATAGTTGCTTCAATATTTAAATTTATGAATGAAAAGAATATGCAAATAATTACTGATGGTGATGTTTCATCAAAGTTTTATTCAATTTTAGAATTTATGAGGAAGAATAGTAATAAAGATATTAATGCTAATATACTTCCTCTACAACATTTGATATTTAATGAAGAATCTGTAGAAACAACTGTAATAAATAAAATACCTGAAACAGAGCCAGTACATTTAAACATTAACTTAACAAGCCTAAAAAAATAATTTCAGGTAACATTTAGGTAGCAAAATTTAAAATAAATTAAATAGTTTTTTAATCTGTTTTAATTAAAAAAGTAAAAAACGTTTTTTTTTAAAAATTATAGATTAACCTTTATATATAGCTAATTTTATATTTTAAATACTTTCATATCTTTAACCTGATATTTGTCTTATTAATGTTTGATATATGATTAAAATGTGTTATAATGTAGTAGAAAACAAAAATATATCAGGAGGTATAATAATGAGATATATTGGTAATAAGAGTAAAATATTACATTATATTGAACAATTAATAATTGATAAAAAAATTAATTGTGAAAATTATACTTTCTGTGATGCTTTTAGTGGAACAGCAACGGTAGGAGACTATTTCAAAGATAGATTTAAAATAATTGCTAATGATAATTTGTATACTTCTTATGTTATGAGTTATGCTAGATTAAATACACCAGATTTAAAATTTGAAAAACTCGATAAGAATCCATTTGAAATATTTAACGATGAGAATAATAAATTATATGGCTTTATTTATAATAATTTTTCACCTGGTGGTAGTGAAAGGCAATACTTTAGTGAGGAAAATGCCGCTAGGATAGATTACATAAGATCAACTATAGAAAAGTGGTTTAATGAAGAGAAAATTAATAAGTGTGAATATTATTACTTGATAGCATGTTTAATCGAATCTGTTTCTAAAGTCGCAAATGTTGCTGGAGTATATGGATCATATTTAAAAATTTGGGATCCACGTTCTGTTAAACCGATGAAATATATAAAAGTAGAGCAATTAAAAGAAAAATCTTTGTTTAAAAATGAAATTTATAATAAGAATTTAGAAGAACTGATTAATGATATAAGTGGCGATATTTTATATTTAGATCCACCATATACTAAAAATCAATATTCAGTTCAATACCATTTACTTGAGACAATAGCTTTATATGATGAACCAGAACTGAAAGGGAAAACAGGTACTAGAGATACGAGTTCTAAGACTTCAAAATTTTCTAAACCTGGTGAAGTCCATATTGAATTTGAAAAATTAATTGCGAAAGCAAATTTTAGATATATTATATTAAGTTACAGTTCTGATGGAATAATGTCTAAAGAATTCATTGAAAGTGTACTTAAGAGACATGGAAAACCAGAAACATTTGAATTTAGAAAATTTACGTATAAAAAATATTTAAATTCAAAAGCAGAAAAAGATGAAAAACACTGTGAGTACTTATTCTATATAGAAAAAAAGAATAGTATAGATGATGTTAACTATTCATCACCATTAAATTATATTGGTGGAAAAGCAGATATGGTTCCCTTTTTAAAATCAAATGCTCCAAAGAAAATTGATAGGATTATCGATATATTTGGCGGAGGATTTAATGTAGGAATTAATTTCAATGCTAATCAAATTATATATAATGATTGTAATTTTAAAGTAAAAGAATTACTAGAAATGTTTAGAAATACTGATACATTAGATTTATATAAGTATATTATTTCAATGATAAAAAAATATGGATTAGAAAAAGGAAAGAAAGAACCTTATCTAAAAATTAGGGAATTATATAATAGTCAACCAAAAGATAAAAGAGATTCAAGATTATTGTATTTATTGATACTATTTGGTTTTCAACAGCAAATAAGATTTAATTCTTCATACGATTATAATAATCCAGTAGGACAAGCTGGTTTTAATGATAAAATTCTAGAGAAACTTATTTCATATTGTAGGAATCTAAAAGAAAAAAATGTGGTTTTCATGGCAAAAAACTTTGATGATATGTGGAAACATATTAATAAAAATACATTTATATATTTAGATCCGCCGTATTTATTAACTTTAGGAAGTTATAATGATGGTAAGAGAGGATTTAATGGTTGGACTGAAAAAGATGAGATTAAATTATTAGATTTTTTAGGCAAGATAGATAAAAAAGGTATTAAGTTTATGCTTTCTAATGTTTTAGAACACAAGGGACAGAAAAATGAATTATTAATTAATTGGATAAAAAAGAATAACTTTAGAGTAATAGAATACGATGAAAAAGCAAGAAAGAGTCGAAAAGAAGTAATAATAGTTAATTATAATGGGGAGGATTTAAATGGTTAAAGTAATTATTCCAAATTTTATTAAAGAAAAAAAGATTTTAAACAAGATTATAATAAAAGATATTTGCAAACGTTCTTTTAATGATGAGTCATTTAACATCGTTTATGAAAATAGATCTAATGGAAGATATATTAAGCTTATAAAAAATGATGAGGTTCATTACGTTTGTTTATCCGCTAGTAAAAAAGAGTATAAAGGGAGAAATTCTTTCTTATCTCAATATCTAGGCACTACTTTTTGTCGTTATGAAACTGATGATAGTCTAAACAAAAAAATGGAAGTTTATCTTTTAATGAATAATGAAGAGTCTTTTTTGCCATATCAAAAGTTTATATATAGATGCTGTAAAACATTACAAATCAATTTATTAAATATCGATGAAATTATATTCCCTTTTTCTACTTACAAAGAAATTAAAAATGTTAGATCGCTGACAAGTGATAGAAATACGGGAAATAACTCTTCTTATTTTAGTGATACAGGAGATTTTATAGAGTTTTTTGCAAAATGCTACGGTGCCAATGGAAAAGAATCTGTCTTTATGGCTATGGTTGTTAGACAGCTAACTGAAAAGAAAATAGTAATATATCAGGTGGAAGATCACGGGCAAAAATCATTATCAAATCCTGATAAGAAAATACTTTTAAAGAATGGTTTTGAATTTGGAGAAAGTATTATTAGTGAAGAGTTTAATAGAGTTAATCTTAATGCTACAGAAAAAGATTTAAGAGATCAACCAGCATTTAGATTAAATTTATTTAAAAAATTTGGAGATAAGAAATGTTATTTGTGTGATTGTGATATTGATAGCCTAATTATTGCTTCACATATTCATAGAGTGACTGATATTAAAAATGATAAGACAATAACTGATGATGAAAAGAAAAAACAGATAATAGATGGCGATAATGGCTTATGGTTATGTGCAAATCATGATAAATTATTTGAGTATGGTCTTATTTATTTTGACGATAGAAAACTTGTTATTTCAAATAGATTAAGTGAAGAGCAGAAAGAATATGTAAAAAATATAACTACAAAGTTTATGTCATCTAAAGTTAATGAATGTATGACAGCAGGAGACACTTTCTCATACGATTTATCATCATTTAGCATCAAGGAAACAGACTTTAATGAAAATATGAAACATTATTTAGATCTTCATAAATTAAGGGCTGAAAAAAAAGAAAAATTATAAATCAGGAACTTTTTTATCATTATTTTACTATAATGTATCTTTTAAATTTATGTTTATATTAGTATAAGATTATCAAAGAAATGATAGTCTTTTTAATTAACCTTGACAACTGCATATATTCTGTATATAATGTATATATACGGAAGTGGAAGATTATGGAGATTATAATAAGTAATTCTAATGGAGTTCCTATATACGAACAAATTAAGGAACAAATAAAAGCAAAAATAGTTTCTAATGAACTTAAAGAAAATGAATTATTGCCCTCGATTAGAACATTAGCTAAAGATTTACGATGCAGTGTCATAACAACTAAAAATGCTTATGAAGAGTTAGTTAAAGATGGCTATATAAAAAATGTTCCTTCGAAAGGTTTTTATGTTGCCAAAATAAATAAGAATCTCGCCTTAGAAGAACAATTAAGCAAGATAGAAGAACTGATAGACAAAGCAGTTATTATTGCTAAAATAAACAATATAAATAAAGAAACATTGGATAAAATATTAGATATATTGTATGAGGAGAATAAATAATTATGGAAAAAGTTTTAGAAATTAAAAATTTATGTAAAAAATATGATAATTTTGAACTAAAAGGGGTAACATTTGATTTGCCTAAAGGTATGATTATGGGTTTTATTGGTGAAAATGGTGCGGGAAAAACGACGACGATAAAAGCTATACTAAATATTATTAATCCTAGCAGCGGGAAAATTAAAATTTTCGGATTAGATAATCGTATGGAGGAGAAAAAAATAAAAGAAGATATTGGAGTAGTATTAGATGATATGTTTTTCCCTGAAATTCTTACTCCAAATGATATAAATAATACTATGAAAAGTATCTATAAGAATTGGGATAGTAAAATGTTTTATGATTACCTAAAAGAATTTTCATTACTACCTAATAAGCAAATTAAGACATTTTCTAAAGGAATGAGAAAAAAACTAGAGATAGTAGCGGCCTTATCGCATCATCCTAAACTTTTAATATTAGATGAACCCACATCCGGTTTAGATCCAATTGCACGAGCTGAAGTTATTCAGATATTTCAAAGTATATTAGAAAAAGAAGACTGTTCTATTTTACTTTCTAGTCATATTACTACTGATTTAGAACATGTGGCCGATTATATAACTTTCATTAATAATGGTGAAATTGTTTTATCTAAAGAGACAGATGAATTACTAAATAATTATGGTATTGTAAAATGTACGGAAAAAGAGTTTAATGACATAAATAAAAAAGATTATATTAGATATAGAAAAACAAAATATGAATATGAAA
Source organism: uncultured Bacilli bacterium (assembly GCA_947625625.1). Classification (GTDB taxonomy): domain Bacteria; phylum Bacillota_I; class Bacilli_A; order RF39; family UBA660; genus CAG-302. The sequence continues at coordinate 19,245 of CANQPC010000008.1, read as the reverse complement.
TATTGGTTGAAAATAAGAAGAAATTTAAAGATAAGTATAATATTTCTATAATCGATAAATTAACATTAGATGACCTTATGGTTTTAATGATTAAGGGGGTAGAATAATGCTAGGATTTATTAAAAAAGATTTAGCTATGATTAAAAGTAATTTTAAATTATTAGGAATACTTACGATTGTATATTTTATAATGGGACTACTTAAAGAAATAGATATATCTTTTATTTTACCATTTATGAGTGTAATGATAATGATTTCATCATTTAGTTATGATAATTACAATAAATGGGATGCTTATTCTATTTCCTTACCTGATGGAAGAAAAAATAGCGTAAAAGCAAAATATGTGACAACAATTTTGTTAATTCTGATCGTTTCTACTATTGTAACTATTTTATCTTTTATTATTTCTTATGTTAATACTAAAACGATCAATTACGAACAGATATTAGTGTCAATGCTCGGTACAATCTTTGGAACACTATTAGTTTTAACTTTTATGTATCCAGTTATTTATAAATTTGGTGTCGAAAAAGCAAGAATTGGTATATTTTTAGTTGTGTTTATTCTAGTTATTATAGGTGGCTTTCTTTCTCAGTATGTAAACTTTTCATTTGTTGCAAAAGCATTATCAATTATCGAGAACTATTTAGTAGTAATTTTAATAGTTATAGCTATTCTTATGGTCTATATATCTTATATAATATCTAAAAAAATATTCAGTAAAAAAGAATTTTAGAAAAGCATTAATATTATAATTTTTATGAAAAGAGACTTAAAGGCAAGTAGAGTATTTAAATAATAATTTTACTTGTTTTTTGCTATCTTTTATGTTAATATATTTTTCACGAATAAGAGGATTTTATGAAAACAAATAACGAGAGTACATTTGTAAATTTTAGTGCAAAGAAATTAAATTTATGTACCATGATTAAAATGCGTAGATTATTGGCAAAGATGACTATTAATGATATTAGTTTGTCTAAATTATTTTTAGATAGTTATTATAATATAAGTTCTTTTCCTGATGAATTTTATATGATGTTTTTATATTGCGTCAGTAGCGGTAACCATAATGAATTAGTTAAAACGTTATCTAGTAGAAATATTTATGATTTAATTAGTTATTTAAAGAAAGATAGTAAAAGGGTAAATGGTATTGAATATGTTGTCGATCCTCTTACTTATTTCAATCTTCCAAATAAGCAAATTGAATTTATCATAGAACTGATAAAAAAGATAGAAACTAAAAATGATGAATTAAATTTAAAAGAATTAATTATTAATAAAATTAATTGGGGGCTTAGAAGGCGTAACGGTAATACTTTAGAAGAATTTACAAAAATTGCTATAAAAATGTATCTATCGGTGGGAACGGATAATGCTATCGATATTTTAGAGGGGAAATATGGACCAGTAGACTACGAAATAATTTATTATTTATTTAATAATTTAAATGTTACTAATATCAATAATCAAAATATTAATATATTTAGAAAATTCTTATTTAGTAATAAAAAAGATCCTAATAATATTATGAGATTAATGCTAAAGGGAAATTTTTTAGAACTATTTATAAATTTTGATTATTTTTATAATAATCTGGATTATTTTATCAAGCAGTTAGGAACTAAGCTTAACAGACATAAGACTGATATTTTGCTAAAAGAAAGGTATTTGTCACCAAGAGTAGAAAGTCCGGAATTGGATGGGGTAATTTTACAAGAAATGATATCTTCTTACTATCATAAATATGGAATTACAGATAGTGAAAAGGAAATTATTGATAAAAATATGGATGCTTATTCAAAACTAAAGCTTAAAAATAAATCATCAATTATTAAAGTTGATATTCCAAAGATGGGAGACTTTATTTTTGAATTACTTCCTTTAGATGATGTAAGAAATTTAGTGATGGGTTATCGATCGGGAAACTGCTTTAGAATAAATGGTGAAGCTTTTATATTATTTAATAATTTTTTGACAAATCCACATATGCGTATTTTATCTATTTCTACAGAAGAGAATAAAGATTTTGGTATGGTTTTATTAATGCGAAATGGTAATGTTTTGATAGCACAGGGAATAGAATTAAGCAAAAAGATAGATAAATATATTGATGGAGAAAAATTATATAATGCTCTTCGCGCGACTATTAAATTTATAATGGAAAAAATGAATAGTGAAGATGACGAAATTGTTGCTAGCATTATCGGTCTTTCAAATAAAAATACCTCTACATATAATCATAATATTTTGCCATTTATTATTAATCCTATTTTAAATAACAATCATCAATATTACAATGGTATAGATAATTATCAAGGACTATTAAACTTAAAAGAAGGGAAGACAGTAAATGATATAAAACTATTTATTCCTGACAAGTTCTATTTTGATAAAAATAATAGAGTTTATGAAAGAGATAAATTTACTTCTTCTAGTAGTATTAATTACCGAGAAATTGAAAAAATTTTAATTTCCTTGCGCTATGCTAGGTTTCTAATATCTTCAGATGAAGAATTACTTGGCTATTACCGGAAATTATTAAATAAGAAAGAAAAGTATACAATTTGTACTTTAAATTGGTTTATTAGTATCTTTGATGATGATTCGGTAGATTCCTATATAAATTCTGATAATCCTGAAATAATAGAAGAATATAATTTAGAAATGAAAAAGATTAAGATTAGAAAAAAAGATATGTAAATAAAATTAAGAAAGTTAAAATAATATATTTTATGATTAAATTTATATACTGCTGCTGATATTAATTTTAATTTTACCTTTTAATATATTAAAAATACTAATAAAAAATCATTAATAATAAATAAATTATTGAGATTAGTTTATAACATTGTAACAGTTGCTATTATTTAATAAGGCTTAAAGTTACTTTCTGAGAAACTGCAGTTATATATTTAGTGATATTAAAGGCTTTTGAAAAACTAAAATAACAGTTAATTTAAACTATTATTTTAGTTTATTTTTTTAGCTATAACTGCTAGTCTACTGTTATCTTTGGAATATTCACAAGTGGAGAGAGTAATTAAATTACCGTTAAATTTCGAAGTAGTATCGATACTAATAATCGATTTTTCTTTAATATTTTTGATATAATTATCATATTCTTCAGAATTTGTAGCATTATAAAATTGATAGTATTTAAAGACATTATCATTATTATTATAAACTTCAGAAATAATTACTCCGATAACTTCATATATTTCTTTTGCTTTTAAAGTATAAAGAGTAATATATTTGTGTTCTAAATAATAATCTACATCTTTATATTTAAGAAGATCATGAAACATACTTCCATCTTTCATACTGTGTCCGTGAATAATTATATTAGTATCGCGAGGATTAGTCGTATTATGCTTATCGATAAATAAAGAACCTGCCTTAAAGTACCTCTGATAGAAGTCTCTATGTAAATAGTAATCATCATTTTGCGTATACATGACAGGGTAATCAATATTAGTTCCCTCGACTGTCAGCCATCCAAATAGGTCACTATTAGTTTCATATAATTTATTAATTTCTTTTAATTTAAGCTCATCTTCACTTGGAATATCTGTTTTATTATCATTATGAGAAGGAACGACTTTAGTTTCGCTAATAATAGGCTGATGATTTAAAACTTTGTTGTAGTAAATATGTACTAAAATAAAGAGAAGTGAACTACTTAAAAAGATGATAGCTAGTAAAATATTTTTCTTTTTCATCGCGGTTTTTTCTAATGAAAAAAATTTTCTAAGAAAATAGGAGAATTACTCCTATTTCTTAGAATTAGCTAATACTAAGTTATAAATTCCAGCACATGCTAATAAAACTACTACTGAGACAAAGAAATAAGAAGTTGTATCTCCCGTTCCAGGCATATCATCTTGTTTAGCATATTTTGCATAATCTTCTGGCGTCCAAAGATTAGTATCTCCTTCTTTATCTAATAGGGCAATTTGTTTAGGGTAAATCTTTACGTTTACTGTCTGTTTAATACCATCGGCCCAATTAAATACGTATGTATAAGTAATTGGCGTATTTTTTGAAGCTGCTGTTTTAAGTTTGTCTACAGTAATACCAAAATAATAATCGCCGTCAGTTTCAATTTTTTCAGGTGTTCCGCCATTTACAGTAAAAGTGGCACTACCAGCAGCGGCCTTTGTAGGAACAGTGACGTGAATTCCCAGCCAAGCTGCATTATCAGGTCTTCCACTAGAGTTACTACCTAAATATTGAATTTTAATTCCTTTATTTTTACCATATTCGACAGTAACATTGGAAGTCTCATTATTTGATATTACTACATCCAAGTCTTCACCAGTACCAGATTTAACAGAGTCTGATTTAGAAATATCAGTAATTTTTCCGTATTTAGTTGAATCAGCTTCTTCCGCTAAAACGTGATATGGAAGTATGGCCGCTACAGTAAATAAAAATGCTGACATGTAACCTAATAATTTTTTCTTCATTAGTTTTCACCTCCTTATTTATATTTTAAAGTGAAAAGTAATTCTTATACTTGGTAAAATTTTGGAACTATCTTTTTCCAAGATGGTAATTAATACCATCATATCTCAAGTTTAAAATGACAATAGTTAAATATAATAATAATAATAAAGATAATGCAAAAAAATGACAACTTATCAAAAGTATCATTGAATAACTATTATTATCGTGATAAAATATTAATAGAGGAGGAAAGATGAACGAGGTTATAAAATGTTTAGAATCACGAAGAAGTATTAGAAAATACAAAGAGAAAATGATTCCTAAAGAAAAACTAGATATAATCGTCAAAGCGGGAACTTATGCTCCGTCAGGAATGAATAGGCAGTCGCCAATTATCTTAGTGGTAACAAATAAAGAAGTCCGTGATAAATTAGCTAAATTAAATGCTAAAGTTATGGGAAATAATGATGCTGATCCTTTTTATGGTGCTCCAGTAGTACTTGTCGTTTTAGCAGATAAAAACTCTCCTACCGCTATTTATGATGGCAGTTTAGTTATGGGTAATTTGATGAATGCTGCATATTCACTAGGAATAGGAAGCTGCTGGATTCATCGGGCAAAGGAAGTATTTGCTAGTGACGAAGGAAAAGAAATATTAATGTCACTTGGTATTGAGGGAGATTACGAAGGAATTGGAAATTGTATCTTAGGTTATCCACTCGAAGAAAAAGAGGCATCTCCCCGCAAAGAAAATTATGTTTTTTATGTAGAGTAATTACATAAAATAGTATGAATGTTTAATGAAAGAGAGGAAAATTATGGAAAAAGCAAAAGTATATTTTACTAGAGAATTGACACCGTCTAGTGTCGTAGAAATATACAGGGCATTAGGTGTTAGTTTACCAGGAAGAGTAGCGGTCAAAGTTCATTCGGGAGAAGATGGTAATCAAAACTATTTAAGACCAGAATTTTTAAAAGAGATGGTAGAATATGTTAATGGTACGATTACCGAATGTAATACAGCTTATGATGGAGCGAGAGATACTACTTCCAAGCATGAAAAATTAATGGAAAAACACGAATGGTCAAAGTATTTTACCGTCGATATTATGGATAGTGAAGGTGATGAAGTTCTCGAAGTACCTAATGGAAAAGTAATTAAAAAAAATTATGTCGGTAGTCATTTAAAGAATTATGATTCAATGCTTGTCTTATCGCATTTTAAAGGTCATCCTATGGGTGGCTATGGAGGAGCTTTGAAACAATTATCGATTGGTATAGCATCTTCAAAAGGAAAGAGATATATACACTGTGCTGGAAAAGAAAATGGTTCATACGAAGATATGTTCCATACAGATCAGATTAGTTTCTTGGAAGCTATGGCTGATGCAGCATCATCAGTTACCAATCATTTTGCTGGAAAAATTGCTTATATAAATATAATGTGTAATATGTCTGTCGATTGTGACTGCTGTAATGTAGCGGAAGATCCTTGTATGAAAGATATCGGAATTCTCGCTTCGACTGATCCAGTAGCTATCGACCGAGCTTGTATCGACCTCGTTATCAATTCTGATGATTCAGGTAAAGAGCATCTTTTAGAGAGAATCAATTCAAGACAGGGAGTTCATACGATCGAAGCAGCCGAAGAACTTGGAATTGGTACAACTGACTATGAATTAATTGAAATCTAGAAAGATGGTATTATGAAAAATAAGATTACGATTAACTGTCATAGTAGTATTAGAGTTGAAAGTGATAAAATAATCTACTTCGATCCTTATAAAATAGAAAAGGAAATGAATGATGCCGATATTATTTTTATTACTCACGATCATTACGACCATTTCGATATCGATTCGATTAAAAAAGTTATTAAAGACGATACTACTTTAGTAATACCAGGTAAATTATCTTGTGAACTTTTAAATAATTATAACTGTATTAAAGTAGTACCTAATGAAACTTACAATATATTAAATTATGAAGTCAAGACTATTCCTAGCTATAATATAAATAAGCCTTTTCATCCGAAAGAAAATGGCTGGGTAGGTTACATTGTAACAGTTAACAATGAAAAGATATTTGTAGCGGGAGATACTGATATAACAGAGGAAAATAAAAGTGTAACTTGTGATATTGCTTTAGTTCCCGTCGGAGGAACTTATACAATGACATTTAAAGAAGCGGCCGAACTTGTAAATATAATAAAACCTAAAACAGCTATACCAATCCATTATGGCCTAATGGGAAATAAAGATGCTGGCGATAAATTTAAAAAATTATTAGATAAAGATATCGAATGTATTCTATTAATTAGTTCGTAGTAAAGTATTAAAGTATAAATTTAACATAATTTGGTATAAAAAATGACAAATAATTTTTCTATTTGTCTTTTTTTCTATTTGTCATTTATTTTAATATTCTCTTTTTTATATAATCTTTTTTATCAGAAGCCTGATTATTATTCTTTTCTTCCTCTTCATGCATTATCTTGTATGTGATTCTTTCCTCTAAAGGAATCACATCCAACTCGCTAATAGGAAAGTAAAATTCGATATTACAACCTTCGAGAATAGGACCATAACCTGATCCTGGTAAAGCTATTCCTACGTAGTTATGTGGTACTTCTTCGCTGTAAAAACAATCGATAATGGCCTGATAACCGACATAATTTTTTACTTCTTCATTTTGATAAAATTTCAAATACATACCATTCTCATAAACTTGGAAATTACCGGGAATAATACAATGATAATAAATATTTTGTCCCGTTCCTTCACCGTAGTATTGTTCGACTTGGTTACTGTAAGTGTAACTAAATATTCTATTTAAAAATATTCCCGCTATATTGTAGGCTTCGTTGTAATTCCCAAATGTAGCTTCCGCTAGAATAGTAGCTACTATAGTATCGAACTGTTCTGCAGTAACGTCGTATTTCTTTAAAATAATTGCTAATTTTTCATCATTAGTTAAATAAGGGTTTTTAGGTTCGATAATTTCAAAAGCAAATTTTTCATTTTTATCTTGCGCTATGGTAGGTTTAGAATTCATACATTGTGATATAAATTCATTATAATCAAATTTTCCTGTTTCAATATTCTCGGTTAATTCATTTATTTGAGTAAACTTTAATGTACTATCTTCATTTTGAATTAGATAATCTTTAGCTATATCAGAATAAGTAGAATCTTCACTTTCTGGTATATTAGCATAGCTTTTACGAGTATTTATCTGCAAAGTAGAAAGAGAAGACGTATTATCGTCACTAGCGGTTTTATTTTGTTTAAGATTGCCACTGATAGTTGGTTTAAATAAAGATGAGACAGAAGTAGACTTTACTTCGGCATTTTTTTTGGCTTTTGATTGCGCTTTTGATAAGCTACTACTAAGACCAGTTACAAATAATATCGTGGCAAGTGATATGGCCGATAATTTTACTCTAATATCTTTTCTTTTAAAATTTTTATTATTCATGGTTTTCCTCCCTTTCCGACAAAACATTAAAATAATACTATAAAAAGAGATATTTGTCAAATTTTTAGAGTCAAAAATATCGATACTTACTTTGACAGAGGTAATATTTGCTAGTATAATAGTGTTATGATAAAGTTCAAAAAAGTAGTTATAATAATATTATTAATTATTTTATGTTGTGGTTGTAATTCTAAGAAAAAAGATAATAGAGAAAATGATAGTATGTTATCTAAAGAGTATGATAGCTCCTATATCGAAGTTATTCCTGATAATGCTAAGGACTATATTGATGCTGCCAGCGGTGACTTATTACTTTCTTCTAAAGATATTAAAAATTATAATGAAGAGATTCGAAAGAAGAGTAATTCCTTCTACGATATCGATAGCATGAATAGTTTAACTAGAGAAGAAATATTATCTTATATTGAAAAGTATCAACTACCAGAGCTTCCCAAATACGACGGTGAACTAGAAATTACGGCCTCAATCGAAAAAGAAATATTAGATAACCGAAATATATCTGCCATAATAAGTAGTGATGCCATTTCGAAGGGACTTATCGTAAGAAGAACGAATTTAAAATCTTTTCCAACAGACTATCACTTTTTTGATGAAAGAGAAGGAGTATTTGATAGTCTTCAAGAGACCGAGCTTTCTGTTAATACTCCTCTTCGTATTCTTCACGTAAGTAGTGATGGAAAATGGAATTTTGTCGTAACTGAAACTTATGCTGGATGGGTAAAAGAAGAAGATATCGTTATTTGCAGTGATGACGAGTGGGATTATTTCATAAATAATTCCTCCTTTGCAGTAATCACTACCGCTGTTTTAGATATTTCCGATACTATTTTAGATATGGGAGTAAAACTTCCTTTTGTGAAGACAACTCCGGAAGGCTATGAATTAATTTTACCCGCTCGAGATGAAAGAGGAAAACTTACTAAAAAAAGTATTGTCGTCTCCCGTGATAAAGCCCATATAGGCTATTTACCTTATACGGTCAGAAATATTTATATCGAAGCTTTTAAATACGAAGGAATTCCTTACAGTTGGGGTGGAATGGACTATGGAGTAGACTGCTCTAGTTATGTTTCAAATGTTCTTAAAACTTTTGGTATTATCTTACCTCGAAATACTTCCAGTCAAAAGATAAGCGCGGGAAAAATAATCGATTTAAGTAATAAAAATATTCCTGAAAAAAGAGAAGTACTGAAGGAAAACTTTCCGTCGCTCCTTTATCAGCCCGGACATGTTATGATTTATTTAGGAAGAAGAGACGGCCACGACTACATTATTCACGCCTCGGGTAGTAAGATGAAAGTTACCTATGAAGAACTTACTGAGACGTCTAGTTATCTAAAAAATATTGACCGGCAAATATTAATTTTTTAGTTTGACACGAGCATTATAATTCAGTATAATAATAGGACAAGGAGAAGTTACAATGGAATTATACACTTTCGATAATCAAAAAATAGATGATGATTATAGCAAACTATTAGCAATATATTCAAAAGAAGATAGGCCTTATGAAAAAGTAAGAATGTTTGAAGAACTAGTATCTTTTAATCGTTTTTTAAAGAGAAAAAAGAGTGTTCGTCATTTAAAACCTGATAATTATAATTCGGTCTTGCAAGAAGAAATAGATAATCACGTCAAAGCTTGTAAAGATATTAATCCCCTTACTAGTGAGCTTTGCTTCTATTGGGGAGAGTTTTTAAGAAGTGCAAGTAAAAGTTATAATATAGTCAATCCATCACTTACTAAAGAAGAGTATTATACGGAAATAGAATCATTTTTTACTAACAATTTCGAAGAAGATTTATCCTTAGTTAAGGATGCCTTTGACCGAAAGAGAATCCAAGTAAAGAGCTTTTTTAATCAAAAAGAAAGTAGTCTTCTTCTTCGAGATATTAATGATTACTATATCAAAATTTTATATAAAAAAAATTTAGACTTGGAAACTGTCAAAAATACTATTCATGAATTCGGTCACGTGTCAGAGTTTTTAGCGGCCGGAAAGGAAAGTAGCTTCGACCATGTCATGGAAGAGGTCGTCGCGACAGTATATGAACTTTTATATATTTCGAGTAAAACAGAAAATGATAAAGATTTAATGCTCGAAGAGTTTACTAAACTTTTTAATACTTATACAATTAATTACTTAGAAAATTATTATTCTAGAGATAATTGCCGCTACATATACCCGTTTACTTTTTTAGTAGATAGAATTTCTTTTATGTATGCCAGTATAGTCGCTTTTTTACTCTATCTTCGCAAAGATGACAGCGACTTTAAATTAAAAATGGACTATCTTAAGAAAAACAATCCCCATTTACCATTTTTGGAGTTATTAAAGAAGATAGGAATTACCGAAGAAGAACTAGTTTATACTACTAAAAATGCCAAAAAATTAATTCGATAAATAAGAGTGATTAAGATGCTCTTATTTTTTTAAATTTTTTGTCAGATTATCTTACTTCTAAATTATTTTCTTCCTAAGTATTATTTATTGTAAGGAGGAAGAAATGTACAATATCAGTGGACTAAGTGATGAAGAAGTAAAGATAAGTAGAAAAAAACATGGAAATAATAGTATAAGTGGTAAGAGAAAAGATACTTTTTTTAGTCTTTTTATCGAAACATTAGGAGATCCAATTATCAAAATATTATTAATTGCACTCGCTATTAAGACTATCTTCCTTTTTAAAGATTTTGATTATTTTGAAACAATTGGCATTGTCCTAGCTATTTTAGTAGCCTCTATAATATCAGCATTAAGTGAATATGGTTCTAGTAAGGCTTTCGAAAGGATGCAAGAAGAATCGTCAAAAATAAATATTCGCGTCAAGAGAAATGGAAAAATTAAGGAAATTTCTATCGAAGAAGCAGTTGTCGGTGATTTAGTTGTTCTTTCTTCGGGCGATAAAGTACCAGTTGACGGTATTATCGTCAGCGGTAAACTATCGGTCGACGAGTCTTCTCTGAATGGAGAGGCGAAAGAAACTTATAAAGAAAAGACAGATAATATAAACTATGCCGACGAAAAAAATAGAGTTTACCGAGGAACGACAATCTATGATGGCGAAGCAATCGTCCTTACGACTAAAGTAGGAATGGAAACTCTCTATGGTAAGATGGCTAAAGAATTAACTGTCGAAGAAGATACTTCGCCACTTAAAATGCGTCTTCGAAATCTTGCCAAGATTATAAGTAGAATTGGTTATGTGGCCGCTATAATGATAGCTTTTTCTTATCTTTTTTCCAAGATAGTTATCGAAAACAATTTTAGTGGCAATTTAATTAAAGAAAATATTACTTTGACCGTCTTTTTAGGCTATTTGCTCGAAGCTATGACCCTTGCAGTATCAGTCTTAGTCATGTCCGTTCCCGAAGGACTTCCAATGATGATAACCCTCGTTTTGTCGACTAATTCGAAAAAGATGCTTAAAGATAATGTTCTAGTTAGAAAGATGGTAGGAATTGAAACAGCGGGTTCTTTAAATATTCTCTATACCGATAAGACCGGTACTATTACCAAAGGACAGATGGAAGTTATGTCCCTTATCGATGGCTCTATAAATGAATATCAGCGTGATAATATGCCAAGTAAATTTCGCACTCTATTAGAAGATGCTCTCCTATACAATAACGATTCAGAATTTGATATCGATACGAAAAAAATAATTGGCGGAAACCTTACCGACAAAGCCCTTCTCAAGTTTATTAATAAAGAAAAAAATCCTAATATTAAAGTGGTAGATAAGTTAGCTTTTAATAGTAAAAATAAATATTCGACGGTAGTAATAGATAAAGAAGGTCAAAAATTAAAATTAATAAAAGGTTCTCCCGATAAAATAATTAATTTTAGTAATGAGTATATCGATAGTATGGGGCATCTTCAAAAGATCGATCGACAGAAATTATTTGCCTATATCGATAAGATGTCCGAAAAAAGTTATCGAGCTATTGCCGTTTCAGTATCTAAAAGTATTTATCCAGTAGACAGTCTTCGTAGAAATACTCTTCTAGCGATTATTTTTATTAAAGACGATATTAGAAGTGAAGCTAAAGATGGAGTTAAACTTATTTCGGATGCTGGTATAAATATTGTCATGATAACTGGAGACTCTATGAGTACAGCGAGGACCATAGCTAGAGAGGTAGGAATATTAAATAATGAAAATGATATTTCTTTAAATAGCGATAAATTAGCGAAGATGACTGATGAAGAAGTAAAGAAGATAATTCCTAATCTAAAAGTAGTATCGCGAGCTCTTCCCGAAGATAAAAAAAGACTTGTTAATTTAAGTAAAGAATTGAATCTCGTAACGGGTATGACGGGAGATGGTGTCAATGATTCGATAGCACTTAAGAAGGCCGACGTCTCTTTTGGGATGGGAAGTGGAACAGAGGTAGCTAAAGAAGCTTCCGATATTGTGATTTTAGATGATAATATCTTATCGATAGCGAAAGCTATTCTCTATGGCCGAACGACTTTCAAAAATATTCGAAAGTTTATAATTTTTCAACTTACAGTAAATATTGCTGCTGTACTCCTATCTCTTTTAGGACCATTTATCGGTGTTCCTTCACCAATTACTGTTATTCAGATGCTTTGGATTAATATGGTTATGGATACACTAGCGGGCCTTGCTTTCTCCTACGAAGTACCAAGAGAAGAATATATGGCCGAAAAGCCTAAAAAGAAAGATGAAAATATTATTAATTCGTATATGTTTAATCAAATACTCACAGGAGGAATATATAGTCTTATTATCTGTCTTATCTTTTTAAAGTCATCTTTTATTAAAAGTATGTTTTCCTCCGAAGGACATTTTATGACGGCCTTTTTTAGTCTCTTTATCTTTCTCGCAGTATTTAATGCTTTTAATGCTCGAAGCCACAGGTTAAATATATTTGCTCATTTAAAAGACAATAAAGTATTTCTAATTATTATCTCCTTTATAGTTTTAGTTCAAATATGGATAATATATTCTGGATTTACTATTTTTCGGACTACACCAATATCACTCGGTGAATTTATTTTTGTTCTTCTTCTTTCTTTGACAATAATTCCCGTAGACTTTTTAAGAAAGACTATTTTGAAAAAAATGAAGATGAATTCGGGGGTATAAATAATTGACTAAATAATAATTTTATGGTATTATGTTAGAACTGGAGGGACATTATGTTTTACTTAGGGGACAAGAAGTTAGATTCAATACAGTTTAATGACTATATTATGGTTACTATGGATGATGAAAGTGAATTTATTTTTAATATTTTATGGGACAGAGATAAACACTTTTATTTAAGATTAGATAATTCTTCCGATATAAGATATATAAGACTTTTTAATTCTAATCTTTTAATTTGCTATACAAATGGTTGTATTGAAATATTACCTTCCGAAGTTAAAAAAATTGAAATAAATAGTTATAGATACCGTAGGCAATTTTTAATCGAGGGTAGACTATTAAAATATGATACATCAATGGCCGAAAAGTATGGCCTAGATACAAGTTTTTCTTCATTTTCTTTTGGGGAAGAAGAAACAGTTACTAATTCTTTAGAAGAAGAAAGAAAAGATATTAAGAAGAAAGTTCTCAAAAAAGACTCGGAAGACAATAACGATTAAGAGGGCTCATACCTTCTTAATTTTTTTAAAGTATAGCTTGCATGCAATTAGTAAATGATATATAATATGTTTGTGAAATGGTGGTAATATGGAAGATATCGAAGAGTACGCAAAAATAAATAAGATACCTATTATGCAAAAAGATGGTATTTTATATCTAACTGAATATATTAAAGATAATAATATTAAAAATATACTGGAAATAGGTAGTGCTATTGGCTATTCTTCTCTGATGATGGCAAAGGTAAATAGTGATATTAAAGTAACTACTATCGAAAAAGATACAGAAAGATACCATATCGCTAAAGAAAATATAAAAAAATACCATTTAGAAAGACAGATAAGCATAATAAATGATGATGCTTCGAATGTAAGTTTTGATGAAAAATTTGACCTTATTTTTATTGATGCAGCCAAAGGAAAGAACAAGCTCTTTTTTGAAAAGTTTAAAGATAATTTAACTAAAAATGGAGTAATAATTACCGATAATCTATCTTTTCATGGACTTGTCGAAGATGATAATTTAATTATGACTAAAAATCAGCGTGGTATTGTAAATAAAATTCGCGATTATATAACTTTTTTAAATAATAACAAAGAATTTATAACGGAGTATATTAAGGTAGGAGACACGATATCAATATCGAAAAGGAGAAGTAGTGATGAGTAATTTAATAGTAGTTCCTAATAAAAAAGAGGAAGTTAAAAATATTTTACAGAAAGATATTAAAGGAATAATATTAGGAATTGAAAATTTATCGACATATGAAGCTTGCTTTACGATCGAGGAAGCTATCGAAATTGCTAAAGAGACTGACAAAGAAGTCATTATAGCAATAAATAAAATGATACACAATAGTGGTCTTCCTCTAGTTAAGATAGTACTGGAAAAGATAAAAGATAGTAAAATCGATAAGATTCTCTTCTATGACTTAGGCATTTATAATATGGCTAAGAAAATGAATATCAAAAAAGATTTTATTATTGGACTAGAGCATTTGAATGCTAGTATCGACAGTAATAAATTTTATTACGAAAAGGAAATAACTTCCACTTTTATAACTTCTGATATTACTTATCGAGAAATTTTAGATATTAAAGAAAATACTAAAATGAAAGTCTATTATACAGTATACGGTTATTTGCCAATTTTTTATTCGCGAAGAAGACTTCTTACTAACTATTTTAAATATATCGATAAAGAGATGAAAGATAATCTCTATTATATTAAAAATAACGAACTTTTATATATGATAAAAGAAAGAGAATTTGGTACAATTATTTATAGTCCTCTGATAAATTTAATTAATGAGTTAGAAAAGATAAGTAATCTTGATTATTTTGTCATTGACCTTTCTTTTACCGAAGACATTAACATAATAGATGACTTCCTAAATCATAAAAAAGTTAAAGATACATACATTGGTTTTTTTGATACGAAGACGACATATAAAGTTAAAGGTGATAAGAATGAAAAAAAAGATTGAACTTTTAGCACCCGCTGGTAACTTAGAAAAGTTAAAGTTTGCTTTTGCTTATGGTGCCGATGCTTGCTATATCGGTGGAAGAGAGTATTCACTTCGTGCTAATGCTCAAAATTTTAGTTTAGAAGAAATCGCAGAGGCAGTTACTTACGCCCATAATCTCGGTAAAAAAGTTTATGTGACAGTCAATATTGTCTTTCACAACGAAGACGTCAATGGACTTGTCGATTATTTAAAGAAATTAGCGGAATATAAAGTAGATGCTGTCATTGTTTCCGATCCATTGGTTATTGAAATTATTAATAAGTATAAGATGGATTTAAAAATATTTATTTCGACTCAGACTTCTTCACTTAATTATGAAATGGTTGACTTTTGGAAAAGTTTAGGAGTTACCAGAGTAGTTTTAGGAAGAGAACTATCTAAAGATGAAGTCAAAGAGATAATTGATAAGACAGGTATCGAAGTTGAAGTGTTCGCTCATGGAGCAATGTGTTCTTCATATTCGGGAAGATGCACGCTATCTAATTACTTTACGGGTCGTGATGCTAACCGCGGAGGGTGCGCTCAAATATGTAGGTGGGAGTTTCCTTTATACGATAAAAATTTAGAAGAAGTTATCAGTGACACTAAATTTACTGCCTCATCTAAAGATCTCATGATGATGGATGTTATTAGTGAGATGATTGAAATTGGCATTACTAGTATCAAAATAGAAGGCCGTATGCGAAGTAATTATTATATAGCTACAGTAATTAATACTTATCGCCTATTAATTGACGATTATTATAATAATTCACTTACGGAAGAAAAAATAAGAAAATATCGTAAAATTCTAAATAGGGTAGCTAATAGAGAAGCCACTATTCAATTTTGGGATAAACTTCCGACGGAAAATGAGCAGTACTATTTAGGTAGAAGTGAAAACTCTAACCAAGATTTTTTAGGCATTGTAACTGGTTATGACGAGCAAGAAAAGATGGTTACAATAACGGAAAGAAACTATTTTAAGAAAGGTGATGAAGTGGAAATATTTGGCCCAAATATTGAAACATTTAGTTTTACTATGCCAGATATATATGATGCCGACAACAATATTGTGAACGTAGCAAGACATCCTGAAGAAATTTTAAAATTTAAACTTGATAAAAAAGTATACGAAAATGATATTATCAGAGTAAAAATTAGTTAATTTTATATCTATTTAGAATATAATATTTAAGTAATATTTTTAATATAATATTTAAGTAATATTTTGCTTGACAAAAAAATAAAAATTTAGTACAATTGTGAATTGTAGTAACGGGGAATGAATTTTGATAAAAAATTAGATTATAAAGACAAATTACTATGATTAAGTTCATAGTCGTTGTTTTTTATAATATATTAAAAAGAAAATTAATATGAGGTGAAAATAATAATGAAAGATAATAAAGTATATTTGACAGATGAAGGGTTTCTCGAACTAGAGGAAGAATTAAATGAACTTAAGAATGTTCGAAGACCTGAAGTTATTAAAGCATTAAAGGAAGCACGTGCTTTGGGAGATTTATCGGAGAATGCTGACTATGATGCTGCAAGAGCAGAACAAGCTCAAGTTGAAGGTAGAATTCAAGAATTAGAAAGAATTATGGAGAATGCTCACATTATTCAGAAGAAAGATACTGATAAAGTATCTCTTGGAACGACAGTTAAAATTAAATATGTCGATGATGATGAAATCGAAGAGTATCGTATAGTCGGTTCTAAAGAAGCTGATCCATCGAACAATAAAATTTCTAACGAAAGTCCAATTGCTAAAGCTATTATGAATGCTAAAGTAGGAGAAAAGAGAAAAGTTGAAAGTCCAAATGGAGAATATGAAGTTGAAATAGTTGAAATTTGTTAGGGAGGTAATTATGAAGAAGCAAATCAATTATAAGGTAAGTGGAAAAGAATGGGAAGAGGCTAAAGATAACGCTTTTGCGAAACTTGTAAAGAAAGTTAATGTCGACGGTTTTCGTAAAGGGAAAGTTCCTCGAAGTGTTTTTGAAAAGAAGTTTGGAACTGGAGATATTATCAGTGAAGCAATGGAAGATTTAGTTGATAAAAGATATCATGAAGTAATTTTAAAAGAGAAATTAATTCCTGTCGTCGAGCCTAGATTAGAAATTGTCAAGGCTGATGATAAGGGCTTTGAAGTAAATATGGTATTCATTCTTGCTCCTGAAGTTAAACTTGGAAAATATAAAGAACTAAAAGTGAAAAAAGATAAAGTAAAAGTTACCAAAGAAGAAATTGACCATGAAGTAAGTCATATTCTTGACAGATATGCCGAACTTGTAACCAAAGAAGGAGACGTTCAAGAAGGAGATACCGCTATTATCGACTTCAAAGGATTTAAAGATAATGAGCCATTCGAAGGAGGAAGTGCCGAAAATTATTCTTTAGAGATCGGTAGTCATTCATTTATTCCTGGCTTTGAAGAGGGTATAATTGGAATGAAAAAAGGAGAAAGCAAAGATATTGAACTTACTTTTCCTGAAAATTATATGGCAAAAGATTTAGCGGGTCAAAAAGTTGTCTTCAATGTTACATTACATGACATCAAAAAGAGAGTTATTCCTGATTTAACTGAAGATTTCTTTAAAGATTTAGATATGGAAGGAGTAACTAACAAGGAAGAGTTAAATAAGACTATCGAAGAAGAACTTATAGCTCAAAAAGAGAGTGATGTAGAAAATAAATTTACTGATGACTTAATTAAAGCCGCTATTAAGAATATGACAGTGGAGATAGATAAAGAAATTATTGATGATGAAGCTAATCATATGTATAAAAATTTCACTAAAAGATTGGAAATGCAAGGTGTAAGTGAAGAACTATATTTTGCTTATTCTGGATTAAAAAAAGAAGATGTCTTAAAAGATATTTCAGTTGAAGCTGAAAATAGAGTAAAAGAAAGATATTTACTAGAAGCTATTATCAAAGAGGAGAAGCTTGAAGTATCAGATAAAGAAGCTAAGGAAGAACTAAAGAAACTTAGTGAAAATTATCATATGTCCGAAGAAGACTTACTTAAAGAATTAGAATCGATCGAAGTTATTAAATACGATTTACTTATGCGTAAGGCCATCGACGTATTAAAAGAGAATAATTAGGTGAAGAAAAATGAGCATATTTAGAGCAATTATTTTAGGTATTATTCAGGGGGTCGCGGAATTCTTACCTATTTCTTCATCGGCTCATTTAATTCTTATTCCCTACTTACTTGGCTGGAAGGAATCTGGCCTTGCCTTTGATGTAGCCCTTCATTTTGGAACGATGCTCGCAGTATTATTGCTATTCTTTAAAGAGTGGTGGAACTTATTTATCGGAGCTATAAAAGATATTAAGACCAAAAAGAGAAGTACTGAAGGAAAAATGTTTTGGTATTTAATTGCCGCTACTATACCGGCAGGTTTAGTTGGCGTCCTCTTAGATGATGTTATCGAAAATGTCATCCGTAATAAAATATGGATTATTGCTTTAGCTCTTGCTATTATGGGCTTATTTATCTTTCTTGGAGATAAATGGGCCAGTAAGCATTATAAGAAAGAGACAGATTTTAAAAATATTACTTTAAAACAGGCTATAATTATTGGCGTGTCGCAAGCTTTTGCAGTAATACCTGGTTTCTCTCGCAGTGGAACGACTATTTTAGCAGGAAGACTTCAAGGTATATCAAAAGAAGCTATTACAAAGTTTACTTTTCTTTTATCTGTTCCAGTAATTTGTGGAGCGGCCATCCTTAAATTAGGCGATTTAGTTTTTACTAAAGAAGTAATTATCGGTATTATTGTATCTTTTGCTACAGGAATATTAGCTATTAAATTTTTACTTAGTTATATTAAAAAACATGATTTTTCTGTCTTTGCCTTCTACCGAGTATTACTTTCCATAATTGTTTTTGTAAAATTAATATTCTTTTAATATTAATTTTCTTGCCGAATTAGTACAGTGGTAGTACGGAAGCATGGTAAGCTTCAAAGGGCAGTTCAATTCTGCCATTCGGCACCAGATAGATACCAAACTCGGAAAATTCGAGTAAAAATAGATAACGTACTTGATAAAAGCACGTTTTTATGTTATGATGTATTTGTCAAGGAAACTTGCATAAAATAAAAAAGGGAAGACTTAACTTTGCCGAGTTGAGTACTTGCCCTTAAG
>CANQPC010000007.1 GCA_947625625.1 uncultured Bacilli bacterium | reverse complement strand
CACATTTTGTATAAAAAGAAAAGCCTAATTTCAATAGAAATTAAACTTTTTTTATTTCTTCATCTGTCAAACTCGGGAGTTAGAGAATTAAAATTATATAAGCTATTTACTATTAAAATTAATTTTGCTATAATAAATCCAGAGGAGGATGGAACTGTGAATAATATAAGTTTATTTGATTTATTTTTAGAACAACAAGATGAATATCAAAAATCTTTAAAAATGCAAGAAAAAACTTTAAAAGATAAAAATAACACTATAGAACTTGCTATAAAACAAATCAATCAAGAATATGAAGATCAAGAAAAGTATGATGCGACTCAAGTAAACAATAATAGTGAACTTTTAAATAAGTATGCTTCATATATAAAAATGTATTCTACATTTAATGGTAAATTAATTGGCAATATTTTGGCTTATTTAGTAAAAGTTTTTGATGGTATAGATTTAGTTTATGAAAGCGGAGATCATACTTATTATGTTAGTGAAGGTGCATGGTGGGAAGCATATGAAAGAGAAATATCTAACACTTTAAAAATGCTTGTAAAAAAAGAAGATTTAAATCCGAAACATGAATATGCTGATCGTAATGGCAAAGATTGTATAAAAGAGTTAGAATATTCTTCAAGAGCAATTATCATTGAAGATGAAACACCTATTTCAAGATTTGAACTAAACATAGACAAAGAGGATATTATGTTTTATTCTATTGAAAATGGCAAAATTTTCTTTACATCTTCGTTTAATAATTATAGTTATTTAAAAGACTTTATAGATTTAGTAATAAATTATCGTTTCTTAAACAAAAAAGAAACCATTAAAAAAGAGGAACTAATGCAACTTTTAAAGGAATTTATTTCTGCCAATCGTGATATTATTGATCAAAAGAATCATGATGATTCAAAGAAGAAGATTCGTAGTTTATGATTATAAAATGAATTTTAAAAAAATATGATATACTTATATTAGTTAGTAGTTATTACTACCTATTATTAAATATGGGAAAAGTTATTTAGCTTCTTCTCTATATGTTTCATTGAGGTTTAAACTCTAACACTTAAAACATTAAAATCCATATATTTGATATATGTGTTTTTTTATATTCTAAAGGAAGTATTATTTTATTTATGAAAGCAACTATAAAAGAATTAATATTCCCTAGTGAATTTAAAGCAAAAATTAAAATGAAAGCTGGCATGAAAAAGATACATTAACAACTATATTTTTAAGTGTAAATTTGGTATAATATTAAATGTTATGAGGCACTTAAATAAAATTAAAACATGTAAAAAAAGTTCAAAAATTACAATTTCTTTAATTAGAGTAAATCAAAATAAGTGCTTTTGTTCCTTTCAAGGACTGGAAGGATGAAGAAAGGAATGTTTTTATTTATGGATTTAAACAAACTAAGTAATGTAAATGAAATTTATTTTTACAAGACAGATGATTTTGCTACTATCAAATTAAAGTTACTATTTAAAATAGATAATACAATAGAAGAAATAGTTAAAACAAGATTACTTTCCTTATACTTAGAAAGAACTAATAAAGTTTATAAATCTTATAAAGAGATAAAAGATAAATGTAAATACTTTTATAATATGAATATTGATTTTAAACAGACTTTTATAGGAAAAGAGAACTTTTTATCTTTTAGTGTTAATATGTTAAGTCCTAGATTAATAGAAGATGATTATTTAAAAGATGCTATAGTTTTTATTCATGAGATGCTTTTTAATCCCAATTTTGAAAATAATAAGTTAGATAAAAAAATAATAACAAGTTTAAAGAAAGATTTAATAAATGAAGAAGAAAGAAATCTTGGCAATCCTAAAATAATGAGAGAAAAAATGCTTTTTAAGGAAGTAATGCCATCAAGTAATTTATGCACTAACAATATTACTGATATTTCCTACTTTAAGAACATTATTAATAATATAAGTGATAAAGAATTAATCAATCTTTATAATAAAATTATAAATGAGTCTTTTTATAAAGGTTATGTTATTGGCGATATAAATAAGAAAGAAATTAAAATATTTAATTCAATGTTTTTATTAAAATCTAAAATAACCAACTTAGATTTTAGAGAATTTTTAGATATAAATTTTGGGGAAAGTGAAATTATACATGAATCAAATGAATCAAACTTGAAAGTCGTTTATAAATTAGAAAACTATGATATTAATAAGCATTATTTATACAAAATGCTTTCTCGAATGTTAGGTGGTAGTCACGGATTATGTCAAAAAGTTTTAAGAAGCGAAAAGGGGCTTGTTTATTCGTCAGGGGCATTTATTAATAAATATATGTATTTTGGCTTTATGATTATTAGCGCTAATATAATTTTTGAAAATAAAGAAAAATGTTTAAATGGAATTGATGAAATCTTTACACTACTTAAAGACAAAAAAATGGTAGCAGATTTACTCGGACTTGAAAAAGAAAAACTAGCACAAGAGAATTATGTAAGTAGTGAAGATATTAATGAAGTTACAAGAGATTTAGAAAGATATATTTTTGAAAATAGATTATCTAGCGAAGAATTAGAAAAACTTATAAAAGAATTAACACCAGACGATATAATAAAAGAACTTCCAAATATAAACAAAAAATATGTATTTTTCGGAAAGGGGGAAATTAAATAGTGCATAATTTTATAAAAAGAACTTTAAGTAATGGAGTTAAACTTTATTTATATTTAGATAAAAATATGAAAAAAAGTTTTGTAAGTTATGGTGTTCGTTATGGAACTAGCGGAGAATACTCACAATTTTATTTAGATGGAGTTTATTATCATGTTTTACCTGGTTGTGCTCATTTTCTTGAACATATGTTAGGAGAACATTCTAAATATGGTAATTTATATAAAAGATTTACAAATAAAAAATATATAGCTAGTGCCTCTACTTCTCTGAAATCAACTAACTATTTCTTTATTGGAATAGATGATATTTTAGAATCCATAAAAGAACTTATTACCGCTATTGATGAACCTGTTTTTACAAGTGAAGACATAATAAAAACAAGTGAAGCAATTATACAAGAAACTAAAATGGCAAGAGATAACAAAAATATGGTTGCATTTTCGATAATTTGTAGAAATTTATATAAAAATGTAGAATTATATGATGAAAGTTTAAGTCCCATAGGAAATGAAGAAAGTACAAAAAGTCTAGATTACAATATGCTTAAAGCTTGTTATGATGCTTTTTATAGTGATGATAATAAAATCTTAGTAATTGGAGGTAATTTTGAAGAAGAAAAAATAGTTAAATATATAGAGAATATCTATAATAATATTTCCAAACATGAAAATAAAAGAAAGAACTATCAATATTTAAAAGATGGGATAAGAAAAGAATTTCAGGTAGAATATATGCCTACTAATGATGACTACCTTTTGATAGGTTTTAAAAATAACATAGATGGATTTAGTCCTAAAGAAGTTAACTATTTTATTGATTACTTGTTAGATAGTAAATTTAGAGATGACACTATTTTTATAGAAAACTTAAAAGATAAAAATATTATATCTAATTTAGAAAGTAAAAGTTTTGAGTTTTTATTAAATGATATTGTTTATTGTATTGGTGTTTCTATTAAAAACTACGAAAAAGCTATAAGAACTATAAAAAAAGAAATTTCTTTAGGTAACTTTACTAAAGAATATTTTGAACTTTTTAAAAGAAAAAAAATAGCAGAACAGGCAATGAGAATAGATAATAAATATGAAAATCTAAAAAGTTTTTTTCTTCATAGAATTGATTATACAGATGATTTCAATGATATTTCATTTATTAGAAATTTAAGTTTTGATAGATTTTTGGAATTTTATAAGAAGTTAAATTTTGATAACTATACTGTTGCACTTATTAAAAATGTTAAAAAAGGTACTTAAAATTTTATTGCTACAACATTAACTGAAAAACTAAAAAGTTTTAATATGCAGATTTTTAAAATATATTTCAAAATGTAAATATGTAGTATAGTTATATTAGTTAGTAGTTATTACTACCTATTATTAAGTACGAGAAAAGTTATTTGACTTCTTATCTATATGCTTCATTGACGAATTTGTTCAAATTTTTTCGGACATTCTAATATATTTCATCTCTAATAGAGATGACTTTTTATTAAAATAAAAATCCCCATAGGATATTTTGATATACTTGTCAAAATACCTAAGGGGATTAATAATTTTGCCAAAACAAAATAACTTCTTATTTTTTACGTTTTCGCTCATTTAGAGATAACCATTGTTCTTTAGTAAGAACATATGAATAATCTTCTACTTGTTCATCTAAAAATGTATATTGAACCTTTTTCGTTTTATCTTGTCTAACAAATCCTAATTTTTCCATTATCATCCATGAAGCAGGATTTACAATAGCGGCTCCTGTTCTAATTTCATTTATATCTACTTGAGTAAACATATAATCAATCATAGCAATTGCAGCTTCGGTAGCATAACCTTGCCCTTGAAAGGCAGGATCTATTAACCAACCTACCCCTCTTATATTAGGATCGATAATACTGGAATCTTCATCATGAGCTTCATGACATGAAATCCTTCCTATACATTCGCCTGTATCTTTAAGAAAAATACTCCATCTAAATATGTTAGGGTCATTTGCATGCTCCATGTCCATTTTATAATATTCTTCTTGCTTATTCCAATCTAATAATTTTTCTCTAAACTTTGAAGGTACTGTTAAAAAATATTTGTTTACTTTTGGTATCATCAAGATTTCCCATAATCTTTTTTGCTCTTGAATAGTCTGTGCTTTTAACAGCAATCTTTCAGTTTCTATTTGTTTACTACCTAAATAATTCATTTATAAAATCACCTCTAATTGTTTTTTTCATAACAAAAGCAAGATATGTCAATGACTTTTCGGTTAAAATAAAGCATTTTATCTTACATTTAATTATAATACATTTTTTGAAATAATAAAAGACTGTTTTCAAATTTCTATTTACCAACTCTTTTAATAAACACCCCATTGAGGTTTAAACTCACACACTAGCGAGTTTTTTATATTTATATAATAAGTTCATAATATTTGATATTATGGGGTTTTTCTATTGTGTAATAAAGATATTTATTTTGACATTGCATTTTTATTAAAAATTCAATATTTTCATATTTCATAAATAAGTACATTGATATAATGGTAATAGTAATACTAAAACTATTAAGTAATTAATTTGATATGAACAATTATCACGTGCGCTAAATATTTTAACAAATTATTTTTTACTACGTATTTTTTCCCTTTCCATCAAATATAAATTTAAATATTGTTCCCATTCAGGAGCATTTTCTTCAGCAAATAAATATCATTAATTGATGAATTTAGTAAACTTTTCAGATTTTAAATTTTTTCATCGCCATTTAAATATTACTTTTTAATGAAAACAAAATGTTATATTTTTATTTGCGAATAATATCATGATGGGCCATTTCTTTTATAGAATTTAAAGCTTTTTTTTGCATATCTTTTCCTTGTAGTAATTTTTCTTGTGGAATTCCAAGAGCGTTAGCAATATCAAAAATTAAAGATTCATATCTATATCTACTTTGCTTTACTATTTCTAAAAATCTTTGAGTTGCTTCAGCTTTGGAAATATCGTACTGCTCTACTAAAGTTTCTAAACAACCTCTTACAAATAAATAAGAAGAAATGTAAGAGTATCTAAAAGAACAGGATCTATTAGGTAATGCTTTATCAGCTCCATAGCTTCCATCTTTTTCAGAGTTTAAAAGTTCTTGAGCACTTAGTATATGATCATCATCTAAATGTAATAATACATTTCGATGATCATCAAAAATCTCTTCAAATCCTAATGTATAAAGAGGTAAAGCTTCAGCAAAGCCCTCATGGATTGTTTGATTGTTAGAAAAAAATTGACTATGAATAAGATGGGAAAGTTCATGAATTTCATTTTCTTTTTTTGATATCCCAATATTTAAAGATTTATTTTCTAATAGATTTTGACTTAAACCATATGCAGCGTTAAATCCATCTAAGTCATAACAATTAACAGGTTTTCCACCACCAGCTCCTGCTTCAAAATGCTTAGGTATTCTTAATAATTCGCTATATCTATCATCAGGAACAATGTATACATATAATATGGGATTAGCATTGGCAGGATAATGAATATTTAAACTGTTTATCATTTGTAAGCTGTTTTGCATACTTAGTAAAGCGTTTTCATATGAGCCATTATCATATTTGATTGCTAAATCCTTTGATAATCTTACTTTTATTTCTTTGCTAAAAGTCCTTACTTCTGAGTTAAGAATATATTCTCTTAAAATATCTTTTTGATACATGATTTAATCACCTCGAAATTTCTGTTACCATTATATCATATGAATTTTTTTATGTAAATAAAAAAAGTTTTTGTAAATATTATAACCAGTTCATTAATTTTTCTATTACTAAAATTTGTTAATTATCTCAATTTCTCATTGCTTACTAAACTTATTATTTTTCACTCTCCAAATAATCATCTAAATTAAATGTAATTTCAATCATACCGCTATAATCGTTATCTTCAGCAAAGGCATAATCTGTAAAAAATGTTATGAAAATAATAAATTTATTTTTTAAATATCTAGTTATTTTAATATTTGTTTTAATATCAAAATTTGTAGTACCGTGTACTTCTAAATAAGTTCCACCCAAAATATAATTATTAAAATCTATCGTTTCATTCATAGGAATTTCTAATAATTTCTCCAATTTACAATTTAAGTCAAAAGAAAATGAATAATCATCACCATATATATCAAAAGATAAAGATTTAAAAGTTTCAGAATTTTTTTTACCATTTTCATACTTTTTTTGTTCTTGCGTAAATAATTTTATATCAATAGTCTCATTATTTACTTTTTCTAATTTTGCTACTTTAAACATAAAATAAAACCACCTTTCTTTACAAATTACACAAATCTATACTTAAATTATAGCATAATATATGGAGCTTTATATCTACTTTTCTACAATAAGTGGCAAGATATATAAATAGAAAAAAAGCCAAAATAGGCTTTATAATTTACTTATTTATTTCATTTTTAATTATTTCATTATTTTTTATAATTCTTTCATCATCAGGAGCCATCGAAACTGCTATATTAGAATACTTAAGAGCATCTTTATTTTTTCCGAGATAAAAAGTACTTATCGATAAAATATCATAAATAGTATAATCCCAACTAAATGGCTCATTAATGTATGTCTTTTCATGACTTTTGATATTTAGAGCTTCTAAACAATATTTTTCAGTTTCAGCATAGTTACCAAGACTAAACTCTAAGATAGCTCTTTCGACATAGGGGTCTCGTAAGTAAGGTGATTCATTGATTGCCTTATCGAGCCACATTCTTGCCTCATCATATCTTTGCATATTCGAATAGCACCTAGCAATAAATCGCATCGAGGCACATCTTTCATCTTTCCAGCGAGCTGATTTTAAATTTAAGTGTCTAATTAATGTATCGATAGCATCATTCCAGCGACCATAATACATATATTCTCTTCCTAAGTAATGCATATTGCGGTCATCTTCGGGATCTTCTTCAACCGATAATTCGAGAAGTGGTAAATAATTACTTCGCGATTTAGTATTATCAGGGTAATGATTTAAAGTTATACTATCGATAGTTACTATCTTTTCTTTTTCTCTACTTTCATATGTTAAAACTTCATGAACGGGATGAGTCCATTTATAACCATGTCTCTTATGTATCTTCTCGATATAAAAGTTTACTGAAGGCTTTCCATAATTATCAAAACTCCAATTATAGTTATATCTTGCGCGCGTTATTCCATCATCCCATGCTTCTTCAAGTTTACTTCGCCAGCCTGCTTCAAATACTTCATCTAAATCCGCACATACACAGATATCAGCATCTTGGGGAACCATTTCTAAAGATTTATTTCTCGCTACGTCAAATCGCCATGGCTTTATTTTTGCTTTTTTGATATGGACGCCAAGTTCTTTTAATTTAGATACTGTTTCATCTTCAGAACCAGTATCTAAAACATATATTTCATCGGCTTCCTTCATCGAATCAAACCAACGTTTTACGAATTTTTCTTCATTTTTGGCAATAGCATATACACATACTTTATATTTATTCATAAATAATTTATCTCCTTTCATTATAATATTGTTATTAAGATAAAAACTGAATATATAATGTTACAACAGGATTTACGAGATATGAACTCGACGCTGTTGTATCTATCAGCGGGGTATTTAAAGTAATTGGATTTAGTGAACAATTAACAAGTTCCATATATTCTTTTTCAGGATCGGAAATAATAAAAATTCCTTGTCCGATTATTTTTACGCTAGGTTCTCCTTTATACCATGTACTGCCACCGACATAGATAACTTTTTCATTTACTTTTTTAAATCCAACTGCGATTACATCTTGATTAGGATCAAAATTACTTACTGGATTTTGTATATAGGCATTAACAACAAACTGGACACTGTATACTCCGCCTTTGTTAAATTTAATCATGTCGTAATCGATACTACTACATAAGCTGGTATTATCTACTTCTATTCTTCCTAATGGTAATCTATGACTTTTTCCTATTGTGACACCATCGAGGCTATTGTTATTTAAAGTCGTTATGTATACTGCTCCTATTTCTTGTATTCCTGTCGGTCCCGCTATTCCTTGAGGACCAGCTGGTCCTTGAGGGCCGGGTGGGCCTTGTTCTCCCTTTGGTCCTTGTATACCTTGAGCTCCACGTGGTCCTTCTGGTCCCTCTTGTCCGGGTGGACCTGCTGGGCCTTCTGGTCCTCTGATAGTTCCAACATTAATCCAGTCGTCATTTTCGAGCGACCAAACATACAAGTCATCACCGACGAGATAACTATCTCCGGGCGATCCTGTCGGATGAGCTCCTTCCAAAGCTCTTATGTCATTATAGGAACCAAGAATTGTTACACTAGTTCCAGATGGTCCAGTTGGACCCATAGGTCCTATTGGTCCCTGTGAACCTCTCGGAATAACAAAATTCAAAATATGCTCTGTCCCCGATCCAGTATCGGTTATGCTAACTGAAGATGATGAATTACCAGTTGTTACTTCGCCAATAGTAATAGTGACAGGAGGTCCCGCTTCTCCCTCGGGTCCCTGTATTCCGGGAGGACCAACTGGACCTTGCTCGCCTTGAATACCTTGCGGACCGGCAGGACCAGCAGGGCCTGTAGGTCCTGTTACTCCAGAAACATTAGGATATATCATACTATAAGGAAAGCATTTTCGACCATCTTCTATCTTCTTTAAAGCTTTTTTATAATTATCCATAATCTCCTCCTTACCCTATTTTATGATGTTTCTCTCTTTAAGTAGATGACATATTACTTTATTTTAATCAAAATAATATTTACATTAATAAAAAATAGTGCAAAATCATGCACTATTTTTTATTTACTGATCTAATTGTTTTACTGAAAGTAACGCATTTAAAGTATTATCTGCTAAAGTTATTGTAGCTCCCGATGTCGAGGCAACGGCAAGCGTAAGAGTATCTCCCGTTTCTAATGTGGCAATAATACTTCCCGCAAAAGTTGTCGGTGTGCTGATAGTTAAATTTTTTGTAATAGCAGTACCGGTTAAATTACTTCCTTGATTTTGAACGGAAACAGTTATATTCTCGGCAGCACTAGATGATACAGTAGCCATATAATTTATTTCATAATCGCCTTCATTTTGAATTGTAATAGTGTTTTCAGGTGTATAACTAACACCAGTATCTGGCATTGATAAAGCTAAAGCTATATTCGAAGGATTTGTTCCTGTCAATTGAATTGACTGAGTAGTAGTACTGTATTTACCACCATAAGAATTTAAGCCATTAGCAGGACCGGCTGGGCCTTGTTCTCCTCTTGGGCCTTGAGGTCCTTCTAGGCCGGTTGCTCCCGTTGGTCCTTGTTCTCCTTGAGGGCCAGTTGGACCAGTTTCTCCTTGAACTCCCTGAATGCCTTGTGGACCGGTTGGACCAGTTGCACCTTGAATTCCCTGAGGTCCGGTTGGACCGATTGGTCCCGTTGGTCCTTGTTCTCCTTGAGGAATTGAAAAACTTAATACTGTATTTTGATTAGTACCCGTATTTATGACGCTAGCGGGTGTTCCAGGTGCTGATGTGGTCGTCGTTCCAACAGTAATAGTGGCAGGCCCGGCTGGGCCAGTTGGACCCGTAGCTCCAGTAGGACCTACTACGATTGGAAAGCATCCTTGATAGATTGGACATCCATTGCTATTTAATAATTGTTTACAATTATTACTATTCATCTCTTCTTCTACTCCTTTCATAATAATTTATGAAAAGAAAAAAAGAAGAATTATTTAAAGAGTTTAATAATGTCAATTTTAGATAGAAACTTTTTCATCTATATATTCTTCAATAAGTGCAGATGATACCTTAAGAGTATCGTTGAATCTTTTTAATTTTTCTAAATATTCTCTATAGATAGCATTATTATTTAAAATTTGTACTTTTTCAGCAATTAATTTATCTATTTCTTTATATTTAATATCTTTATGATATTCTAAATTAGTAGCTTCTTTTTCGAGAGATTTAATTTCATCAATTAAATCATTTAATTCTTTATTTTCTTTAAGTATAGAGGTTATTTCTTTGTACTCTAGATATTCTGCCGATTCTTCGATAGCTCGAAATAGCTTTTCAATACTATTTTCGAGCATCATCTATTACTCCTTCCATCGACCAAGTCTTAACATCAGTTATCAAGACGTCAACTATCTTGCCAATATAGGACTTATCCGCGGCGACATTTACTAGTTTCATAGTATCAGTATACCCCATAACTTTATCATTTTTATCAGATATGCCTTCGATAAGAACGGGAACTTTTTTATTCAAATATTTCATATTAGATTCTTTGGCATATTTATTGACAATACTATTTAGTTCTTGTAGTCTTTCCTCTTTTTCTTCCAAAGAGATGTCATCTTTCATAAGGGCTGCGGGAGTTCCTTCCCTCTTCGAATAAATAAAAGTATAAGCTAAATCAAATTGAAGTTCATTATATATATCTAATGTCTTTTGGAAGTCTTCTCGGCTTTCATTTGGAAATCCGACAATTATATCTGTCGTAATACTGACATTAGGTATTTTCTTTTTTAATTTATAAAATAAATTTTTATATTCATAAATGGTGTATTTGCGGTTCATTCTCTTCAAAATTTCATCGCTACCAGATTGAATTGGTAAATGAATATAAGGCATAATATTATCATATTTAGCGATAACATCAATCATATCGTCAGTAAAATCCCAAGGATGAGATGTGACAAATCTAATTCTTTCAATATTAGTCTTGGCTACATCTTCGAGTAAATTAGCCATATTATAATTTAATTCTAAATCTTTACCATAAGCATTGACATTTTGACCTAGAAGGGTAACTTCTAAATAACCAGCTTTTTTTAATTCTTCTACTTCATTTAAAATATCTTTCGGCATTCGACTTCTTTGTTTACCTCTCGTATATGGTACGATACAATAAGAACAAAACTTATCACAACCATATTGAATATTAATCCATGCTTTATACTTAGAGTCTCTTTTTGCAGGAAGACCTTCAATGATATCTCCCTCAATAGAATATACTTCGATTAATTGATTTCTCTTTTGGATAACTTTTTCTAATAAAGAAGGAATTTCGTAAATATTATGAGTTCCTAGAACAATATCGACCCATTTATACTTATCTTTAAGAAGATTAGATATTCCCTCTTCTTGAGGCATACATCCTCCTATTATAGTTATAATATCTTTTTTCTCTTCTTTTAAATGCTTGATTCGTCCTAAAATTCCTATTACTTTATTATGAGCATTTTCTCTTATGGCACAAGTATTTAGAATTATAACATCAGCATCTTCCATTTTATCTGTCATTTCATACTTTAGCTCATTCATGATACCGGCAATATTTTCACTATCGTGAACGTTCATCTGACATCCATAAGTTAATAAGAAATATTTTTTACCGTTGCCAATATTTTTAATACTTTCTGGTATTTGATATTTATCATAAAAAACTTCTACTTTATTATTTGTTCTCTTACGAGCTTCTTTTATATTTGGTAAATTCATTTCGACACTTCCTTTTATTTTTTTTCTAATATTTTTCCTTTAGAGTGAAGATAATTATATTCATCGGCAAATGATTTATTTTCAATCATCTTATTGTTAGCATAATTACACCAATAATTTACTTCTTTCTCCCAAAAATAGTATTTTATATCTAGATCGCCAATATCTCTATCGATATATAAATCATATAGAACATATTGCATTAGAGCATCAGGATTAGCCCTTCTAGCGGCCGCACTTATTCTCGTATAACCATCTATTTTTAATTGTTCATGATGAGAATCTTTTACGGAATAATATGCTTCGCTCATAATTTTTTTAGCTATCTTCGTAATTCCCTTATTATTTAAATCAATATAATCTGCTTCTTTTAAAATCATTCTAATTATATCTTCGTCGAGTACGGGAAGAACTCTATGAATAAGAGGCATATTTAAATGATAATAATTATTTAATATGTCGGGAAGACGATTGACAAAAATCATACTGTTTTCAACGATTCTATGTGACATAGATACGTTAGCTTTCGAACTATCAGTATTACTTTTTCCTTCTAAAATATTATCTATTTTATGAAAAGTCCTTATATGTAAATTTTCTTTAGACAACCTATTTATAACCTCCGACAGCATAACTATCTCATCATACAGAGGGCTTTTTTCTCCATGTTTTAAAATATCGTCAACTTTTTCATAAGATAATTTATTTTTATTTATAACTACTCCCGGTACAAGTTTAATAGTATCTAAGATAACCGAAAAATCAGTATCTAACTGCATAACATAAGTTAAAGTATTGGTCTTTTTATTTGGTAAAATAGATAACATATCATTAGCTAAATATGCTTCAAAAACAGGTACTTCCATATCGTCTAAATACAAAGTTTCAACACGTTTTAAAGCTTCTCTAATAATATTTGAATGATATGGTATAAGAGAGGGAATATTAGATAGATGAATATAGAGAGTATAGGTACCATCACTATTCTTTTCAATATACAGTGCATCATCTAAGCATAAATCATTTTCACTATCGATAGTTATGATATTCTGCCAGGTAAAATCAGTAAGTTCAATATTTTGAGGTGATATCTTCTCTAAATTTTGGGGAAAGGTCAATGATACTTCATATTCTTTTGCCAAGTTTTCCCTCGTCGTAACAAAATCAGTTTCTATTTTATCAACTAAATCCCAGACAAAATCTTTCCGAGAATTTTTTAATATTTTCATAAACTCATTGTCATCACTGGCAAACAGTTTAGGGAAAAACTTTCCTTTTAATAATAAATTGATAACTTGATTATAATACTTTATTTCTATTTTATTTTCCGAATCTATCGAAGTAAACTTTTCGATAACTTTAATAAATATAGAGGGTAAAATAGAATTACTATTAAGAAGAGTCTTTGTGTTTTCTTTTAAATATCTATCTAAAAGGACAAGATCCCTACTTTGAAATATTAAATATAATATAAAAGCATACTTATCATCTAAATCTTTATGAAGAGGTTTAGCTAAACATTCATTTTGAATGTCAATAAGTCTAAGGACATAATTATCTAATTCTTTCTGTTTAACTATATCTATACTTTTATTTACATTACTTAAAAATACTTCTGCTTTATCATATAATTTTTTAAGATATTTTTTATTTTTACTATCGCTGACAAAATCTTCTAATAATCTAATCATATTATCGATTACTTCGCCATTAAAAGTATTGTTTTTGCTTTTAAAAAGACTAAAAAGACTACTGAATATTGCTACGATCGTAATATCAAAATTTTGACATAATAGCATATATAAATCGTCATAGTCATATTCATAAGATAATATTTCATTTTTTAATTCTCGAATTATTTTTTTCTTGTCATTCATAATAGTACCCTCTAAATAATATTAATTTTTTTTATAATCAGTTAAAATACTTAAGAAAGCTTCACCTGGTATTTCAACTTTTCCAATGGTTTTCATCTTCTTTTTTCCTTCTTTTTGTTTATCTAGTAATTTTCTTTTACGAGTAATATCTCCTCCGTAACATTTAGCTAAAACATCTTTACGCATAGCTTTAATATCACTTCTAGCAATTACTTTACTTCCAATTACTGCCTGAATAGGAACTTCAAATAGTTGTCTTGGAATAATATTTTTAAGATTGTCGACCATTTTTCTTCCACGAGCATAGGCAAAATCTTTATGGACGATTAATGATAGTGCATCGACAATTTCACCATTTAAGAGAATATCCATCTTAACTAGATCACTTTCTTTATAGCCGATTACTTCGTAATCAAAAGAAGCAAATCCTTTAGTGGAAGATTTGAGGCGGTCAAAGAAATCGTAGACAATTTCCGAAAGAGGTAATTCGTAGTGAATATTGACTCTCGTCGTATCTAAATAGTCAATTGACTTATATATTCCTCTCTTATCTTGACAAAGTTCCATAATTGGTCCTATGTAATCACTCGGAACGAGAATATTGGTAAAAATATATGGCTCTTTGATATTTTTAATACGGACTTTATCGGGCATCATACTTGGATTATCGATAAAGATAGTTGTTTCATCAGTTAGATTTATTTCGTAATTGACAGATGGTGTCGTGGCAATAATATCGAGATTAAATTCTCTTTCTATTCGCTCGGCAATTATTTCGAGATGTAATAATCCTAGAAAACCCATTCGAAAGCCAAATCCTAAAGTACTGGAAGTTTCTGGTTCAAATGTTAAGGAAGCATCATTTAGTTTAAGTTTTTCAATAGCTTCTTTTAAATTAGGGTATTTAGCGGGCTCGATAGGATAGATACCGCAGTAAACCATCGGTTTCATTGGTTTATACCCAGGAAGAGGAGTTTTAGCTTCATCTTCGCTATCGGTAATTGTATCTCCCACTTTAACTGCTTCGAGGCTTTTTATCGAAGCTGTAATAAAGCCTACTTCACCTTCGTTTAAACAATCGGTCTCTTTTTCAAAAGGGGTATGGTAACCGAGACTTACGACATCATAGATAGCTCCGGTCGTCATCATCTTTATTTTAGTATTTTTTGTCAAAGTACCAGATACTACTCTCACCAGTATAACTACTCCGCGATAGGAATCGAAGTAACTATCAAAAATAAGACATTTTAATTTATCTTCATTATGACTAGGTGCTGGTATTCTTTCGATAATATTATTCAAAAGGTCGGGTATTCCCTCTCCAGTTTTGGCAGATACTTTAATTATTTCTTCCTCTTTAAATCCGAATGTTTCTCTTAATTCATTTACTACTTTAGGAATATCGGCACTAGGTAAATCAATTTTATTGATAACGGGAATTATTTCTAGATTGTTATCGAGAGCTAAATAGACATTAGCGAGGGTTTGAGCTTCGATACCTTGAGTAGCATCGACAACTAAAATTGCTCCTTCACAGGCTGCTAAACTGCGAGACACCTCGTAACTAAAGTCGACATGTCCCGGAGTATCGATTAAATTTAAGGTATAACCTTTATAGTTTAATCTGACCGTATTTAATTTAATAGTTATTCCTCTTTCTCTTTCAATATCCATATCATCGAGAAGTTGGTCCTTCATTTGTCTTCTGTCGATAGCGCCAGTATATTCTAATATGCGGTCGGCAAGAGTACTTTTTCCATGGTCGATATGAGCTATAATACTAAAATTTCTAATTTTTTCGATATTCATTTACTTCGCCCTTTCTTCTTAAATATTATAGCAGAAAAAAAGGCAAAAAAAAAGAAGAAAGAGCATTTATTTTGTTATTTGAGAATTCTTTTAACTGCTCTAATTTTTTCTTCCATAATATCTTTTTCTCCTTTGAGAGAATTAATCTGTGTTTGATATTGTAATATTTCTTCTTTAAGAGCATTCAATTCCTCAACGTGTCTTTCTCTTTCTTTTTTTAATCTATCTCTTTCATTAGTAACTTCTCTTGTATATTCATCCATTCCTTTTTGAATACTTTCATTTAAAGTACTATTATACATATTAATTAATTCCATTATATTGTCTGGTAGTATTCCAAATTTTTTCTCAAGTTTACTTACATTAATTTTAACTCTCTGAGAAATATATTTAAACATTTCGATATAGATAGGTGATTCACTCTCTTTATAATCTATCATGTTACAGTACTTACTACAAGTATAATAGTAATCTCTACTTACATCGATAATAGCTCCATATTCACCACTGTAATGTGATAGTATACTAAATTTTTTAGCTTTATCACGATATAATGTATAATACTTCTTACTCTCAGTATAGTCGTTTAAATAATATCGCGAAGAATATATTGGCATTGTAATTATTTGTTTTTCAAGTAATTGATGTAAAAATTTAGTTTGTGATTCACCATTTGAAGTAATAGGTCTATTAGTGATAGGAACATAGTATCTTCCATCTTTTTTAAGTCCAACAAAAAATTCTTTTCCCTCATTATTATATAAAATATAATAATCTCCTTCTAGTCTATCGTAACCAGTTGCATAACTATTTTCCATATTATAATTTACGACAAATTGAATTTTATTAAAGTCTTCTATACCACAAGTAGTATAGAAACTATCAGCCTTCTCGAAGGCGAAGTCCGATATAAAAGAACTATATTTTAAGTGGCCTTTAGCTACTAAATTACATAATTGATATGGATTATTAATAATTTCTTTTAAAATACTGTAACTGCTTCCTTTATATAGTCCCGTTGACTTTAAATATTCCGTATCTATTCCGAGTAAATGAGCAATATGATTTTTACCAAACGATATTTCTAACCTTTTACCATCTGCCAAAGCTAAGTTGTATATAGTATTGTCGAAATCTCTTCGCTCATACCATTCCAAACATTTTTTTATTTTTTCTGCTAGTTCCTCGTAATCTCCTCTATTTTTAACTTGTCTCATAATTATTTTCCCCTTTCACAAAAAGCTTTCATATTATAGCACATCTGTTCGTCTTTGTCAAATCTTGCATCTCAAAAGATAGTGTTTCCAAAGTGTGGAGATTATGAAAATAATATTTTATAAATTAAAGAGCATGATTAAATAATATTTTAGACAACTTCTATATTTTCAAATTTAGGAAATCTTTCAAGTAACCAATCTTTTTGAATGCTATCTTTAACGTAAACAGTAATATTATTATAATTACCCGTAAACATGCCATTGTAACTAGTTACATTAGAAAAAACAGCCTTAGAAAAATATATTTTAGATAATGAATTACAGCCACTAAACATATTCCACATAATAGTTGTTTGAGAAGTATCAAAATTATCTAAATTAAGTTCTTTTATTAACCTGCAATTATAAAACATATAACCAAGATTGGTAGCATTTGATGTATTAAAATTACTGACATCTAATTCTAACACTTGATAGCAATTTTGAAAAATGCCTTCAAAATCTTTTACTAATCCTGTCTCAAATCCTGAAACATCGATTGTTTTTACTACTAAACAGCCATAAAACATACATCTCATATTAGTTACATTTTTAGTTTCAAATTTAGATACATCTATGTTTTCTAAAACATAACAATTAAAAAACATATATGACATATCTGTTACACTTTCGGTATTAAAACTTTCAATATTAATAGTCTTTAAATTGGTGCATCCTTCAAACATATGAGATACATTAGTTACCTTTATCGTATTAAAGTTACTTAAATTTAATTCGGTAATCGCTTTGCAACCGCTAAACATACTAACCATATTAGTTACTTCATTTGTTTCAAACTTTGATAAATCTATTTCCTTTAAGCTAGAACATCCAGAAAATATACTTCCCATATTAGTTACACTTTTAGTATCAAAATTACTCAAATCTAAACTTTTTAAATTTTTACATCCACTAAACATAGAGGCCACATTAGTTACATTTTTGGTATTAAAGTTTAAAATATTGAGTTCCATAAGCTGTGAGCAGTTACTAAACATTCCATACATATTAGTTACATTTTCGGTATTGAAGTTTGTTACATCTAGTTTTGAAAGTTTTAAGCAACCAGCAAACATACTAGACATGGTAGTCACATTATCAGTTCTAAAAGTACTAATGTTTAGTTTTTCTAATTCTCTACAGCCACTAAACATGGACCACATAATAGTTGCTTTTGAGGTATTAAAATTATCTAAATTAAGTTCTTTTATTAACCTGCAATTATAAAACATATAACCAAGATTGGTAGCACTTGAAGTATCAAAATTACTGACATCTAATTCTAATAATTCATAACAATTTTGAAAAAAGCCTTCAAAATCTTTTACTAACTCTGTCTTAAATCCAGAAAGATCAATTGTTTTTATTGATTGACAATTATAAAACATACATCTTAAATTGATTACTTTAGAGGTATCAAGATTAGAAATATTTACTTCTTTTAAAGCATAACAGAAAAAAAACATATATGACATATCTGTTACACTTTCGGTATTAAAACTACTTAAATCTAAACTTTCTATATTAGAGCATCCACTAAACACATAAGACATATTAGTTACTTTCGAAGTATCTAATTTTGATAAATCTATTTTTGTTAAATTCTTTAAATTAGCAAACAAACTACTTGCACTAGTATTTAAGTTTATAGTTCCATTTTTACCTCCCATATATACTTCGTATAGACTATCATTATCAGAGTCTTCATACCAGAGCATTACGGTTTTATCTCCTTTTGATGAGATATCAAAACTTTTTTCTACTCCATTTGGAACAGTATTATTTTCTACTGTCTTAATACTTTCAATTTCTTCTCTTTTGATATCGGTATTTAGAAATAGTGAATCAGTATTGGTACCACCTACGGCTCTTATATAGTTTTCATCATAGATAGCATCGGTTCCCTCACCATAGAGACTAAATCTAAAAGGCTTATTACTCATGGCAATAGGATTATCTCTCTTCCCATCTATATAAATATATAGTGTATAAGATAGTTCTTTGGTAGTTATTACTTCGTTTTGGGCAAACCTAATTGTCTCTCCTTCACTCTTACCTTTGAAGTTATCACTTACTATTAGTTCATCACCCTGATATAGTTCGTAGATAAAAGTTTCGTCTTGTAGCTCTTCAGGTAATAAATCTAAAGACATATACATATTCATAACCGCACTATCGCCATCATGACAAACTTTATTTAATTTTACTTTAATTTCCTTCTTTAAACCATTCTCTTTTGATAAGACTGGTACTAAATCTTCTCCATTTATTGTTGGTCCTCCGACAAAAGTAATCGTTGGAGCACATACTTCTAATTTTACTAGTGCATCAGTAGTACTCTTCCAAATATACCAAGCTAAACTGCTACTTATCGAAAAAACTAATACACTAATCGAAATAAACATATATAATTTAGCTTTATTCATATAGTATCACCTTCTTAAAAGAAAGAAAAAGACTATGAAAGAAAGGAAATAAGTTATTACTACCTACTTCTTCTTCATAGTCTTTAATACTACAATTCCTTATATTGTAAAGGTTAAGCCCCCCCCATGTTAACCTGTTGTTAATGCTTCTTTTATTCATGAGAGAGTCACCTTCCTTCTATCTTTATTACAATATTAATTCTACCATAGTTTTAGATTTTAGACAACTACTATATTTTCAAAAATAGTGTTTCTAGAGTGTGGAGATTATGTAGAAGTATCAACTTTAAACAAATATGATTTGTAGGCAAAAAAAAGAAGATAAATAATCATCTTCTTATACAAGCTCTAATATTACTTGTAAAGCACCGTCGCCTTTTCTTTCTGTCATCTTAATTATTCTCGTATAGCCACCATTGCGGTCACTATATCTTGGTGCTAATTCATTAAATACTTTATTGACTGCTTTCTCATCATTATGAAGAAAGGCAAGAGCAAGTCTTCTCGAAACTAAAGTTCCTTTTTTACCATAAGTTACCATTTTATCAAAGCTTTTTCTTACTTCTTTAGCTCTCGTTTCCGTAGTAACAATTCTTTCGTTTGCAATTAACTCTTTAGTTAAAGTAGCTAACATACTTCTTCTATGTCTCGTTTCTCTACCTAATTTTCTGTATGCCATAATTACCTCCTATTAATTTTCATCTCTAAATGAAAGCCCCATATCTTTTACTTTATCCATAACTTCTTTAAGAGATTTTTTACCTAAATTTCTAATCTTCATCATTTCATTTTCTGATTTTTCAACTAAATCTCTAAGAGTTAAGATATTAGCTCTCTTTAAACAATTATAAGCTCTTACTGAGAAATCTAAATCATCAATTGATGTTTCCAATATTTTGACGTTTGGATCTTCAGATTTCGAAATCATAAGTCCTGTTTCATCAGCAATTGCATTTAAGTCTGTTAAAATTTCAAAATGCTCAATTAATATTCTCGAAGCTAAAGCTAGTGCCTCTTCAGGAGTTATAGCACCAGTAGTCCATACCTCGAGGATTAATTTATCATAATTATTATTTTGTCCGACTCTCGCTGTCTCTACTTCGTAATTAATTCTCTCTACAGGTGAATAAATACTATCAATAGCAATAGCTCCAACTTTAGACTTATCAGATGCTAAAGCTTTTTTATTCTCGTCAGCTACAGTATAACCACGTCCCGAGCCAACTGTCATTTCCATATTTAGTTTTCCACCTTCTACTAAGGTAGCAATAACTTGGTCGGGATTTAATATTTCAATATCAGAATCAAGTTCGATATCTCCGGCCGTAACTACTCCTGGAGTATCTTTACTTAATCTAATAATCTTGTTTTCACTATGAGCATGATTTTTAATAACAACACTCTTTAAATTCAAAATAATAGCGGTAACATCTTCGATTACACCATCAATTTTTTGAAATTCGTGAGCTACTCCATCAATTTTAACGGAAGTTATTGCATCTCCTGGAAGAGAAGATAACATAACTCTACGAAGGGCATTACCTAATGTTGTTCCAAAACCTCTCTCTAATGGCTCAAGTTCAAACTTTCCATAGAAAGAATCTTTTATATATTCTTTTACTTTATAATCTGGTTTTTCAAATTTTAACATTTGACACTCTTCCTTTCTTAATTATCCACGTCTTCTCTTAGGTGGACGACATCCATTATGTGGGATTGGTGTTACATCTGTTATTGATCTTACTTCTAATCCAACTGTTTGAAGTGATCTAATAGCGGCTTCTCTACCTCCGCCTAGACCTTTAACAAAAGCATCTACCACTTTCATACCAGCCGAGGCAGCTTCACGTCCGGCAGCTTCAGCAGCCATACCAGCCGCAAATGGAGTAGATTTCTTACTTCCTTTAATACCTTGTGTACCAGCTGAAGCCCAACTTACAGCATTTCCTTCTGGATCGGTAATTGTTACTATTGTATTATTAAATGTCGAATGAATATGAACTACACCAGTAGGAATATTCTTCTTTGTCTTTCTTTTTCTCGAATTATATTTTCCCATACTTTCCTCCTAATTATTTTTTCTTATTGGCAACAACTTTACCTTTGCCCTTACGAGTCTTAGCATTTCTACTAGTTCTCTGTCCTCTGACAGGTAACCCTTTTTTATGTCTAATACCTTGATAAGAATTAATTTCCATTTTTGTTTTAATATTCATATTGACTTCACGACGTAAGTCACCTTCGACAGGATACTTCTCTATTTCTTTTCTGATTCTCGATAATTCATCATCAGATAAATCTTTTGTTTTCTTATCTAAGTCAACATTTGCATTCTTTAAAATTACATTTGACAATTTTCTTCCAATACCATGAATATAAGTAAGTGATATTTCTATTCTTTTCTCATTTGGTATATCTACACCTTTAATTCTTGCCATATTTTTATTTTCCTCCTATATTAACCTTGTGTTTGTTTGTGTTTTGGATTTTCACAAATTACCATTACTTTGCCTTTTCTTTTAATTATCTTGCATTTATCGCAAATTTTCTTAACTGATGCTCTAACTTTCATTTTTCATCACTCCTATTTTTTATTATATATTATACGCCCTTGTGTTAAATCGTAAGGTGACATTGCAACAACCACCGTATCACCTGGTAAAATACGTATGTTGTTCATGCGCATTTTACCAGAAACATGGGCCACTACGATGTGTCCGCCATCTAGTTCAACTTTAAATTTTCCTTGAGGTAAGTTATCAAGTACTTTCCCTTCGACTTCGATAGCACTATCTCTACTCATAATTATCATCTCCCGTTAGTATTTTATAACCATCTCTAGTTACAACAACTGTATGTTCAAAGTGAGCTGATGGTTTATTATCACCTGTAACTATCGTCCAATCATCATCTAATAAATAAACTTTTCGTGTTCCAAGATTTAGCATTGGTTCGACAGCAATAGTCATGCCTTCTTTTAATACTACGCCCTCATCTTCACTTCCATAGTTAGGAACATCTGGTTCTTCGTGTAATTGATTTCCTATTCCGTGACCGACAAGTTCTCGTACTACGCCAAGTTTATGCTTCTTAGCATATTCTTCAATTGCATGTGATACTACGCCAAGTTTGACACCAGCTTTTATTTTACTTAAACCTTCATATAAAGCTTTCTCGGTATGTTCGAGTAAATATTCTTTCTCTTTAGAAATATCTCCAACAGCATACGACCAAGCTGAATCACCATGATAACCTTTATAGCAGGCACAGATATCGATAGCGATAATGTCACCATTTTTAAGTTTTTGCTTGCTGGGAATTCCATGGACGACAACTTCATTTACCGAAGTACAGATACTTTTAGGGAAGCCTTCGTAGCCTAAACAAGATGGGGTAGCTCCTCTACTTATAATATAATCATAAGCTAGTTTATCTAGTTCTTCTGTCGTAATACCCGCTTTAATATAAGGCTTTAAATACTGATGCGTATCGTAAACAATTCTTCCTGCCTCTTTCATAAGAGAAAGCTCATAATCACTTTTAATAGTAATCACACAATTACCTTCTTTACTTCTTCAAATACTTCCGAAGTCGACTTTCCATTGACGTCAATTCTAACTAAATTTCCAGCTTTTTGATAATACTCTATTAGCGGATAAGTCTCTTTCATATAAGTATCAAATCTTTTTCCGAAAGTCTCTTCATTATCATCTGCTCGCACACTGAGTTTACTGTCGCATCTATCGCAGATTCCCTCTCTAACTGGTGCAAGTTCTTTAGTCATCAAATTGTATGAAGCACCACATTTCGGACAGACAATTCGACTAGTTACTCTTTTTAAAGCTTCTTCTTTATCGATATCTAAAAATATTACTTTACCCATTTCACCAGATAGTTCTTTGAGTAATTCGTCATATCCTCTAGCCTGATCGATATTTCTAGGATATCCATCTAAGATATAACCTTTTTTAGCATCTTTTTCCAATAATCTTTTTTTCAATAATTTAACGATAATATCACTGCTTACTAAATCTCCTCTAGCAATGATCTCTTTAATCTGCATACCAATTTTTGTCTCTTTAGCAATCTCATCACGTAATAAATCACCTGTCGAGATATGGGGAATATTATATTTGTCACAAATCATTGCCGATACTGTTCCTTTCCCCGCTGCTGGAGGAGCAATAAATATAATATTCTTCATTATCTTGCTCCTTTATAATTTCTATTTAATAAACTACTTTCTAATTGTTTGCAAGTTTCGATTGCTACACCTACGACAATTAATAGTCCCGTACCACCGATACTTACCGAAGCTGGAAGTCCCGTGTCAATAAAACTACTAAATATTATTGGAAGTCCTGCAATAATAGCAATAAATATTGAACCGAGAAGTGTAATTCTATTTAATATTCTTTTAATATATTTTTCTGTTTCCTTTCCAGGTCTAACTCCCGGAATATATCCACCACTCTTATTAAGATTTTTAGCAAGTTCCTTCGGATTAATCTGCATATTAGTATAGAAAAATCCAAAGACGAATATTAAGACAATATATAAGACAAAACCAGTTGGTGTCGTATACCCAATATACTTAGTTACAAAAACTGAAAATCCCGATTCTTCTCCTA
Source organism: uncultured Bacilli bacterium (assembly GCA_947625625.1). Classification (GTDB taxonomy): domain Bacteria; phylum Bacillota_I; class Bacilli_A; order RF39; family UBA660; genus CAG-302. Next base: position 22,744 of record CANQPC010000007.1, on the reverse strand, counting down.
AAATACCAGCGATAAAAGTTGGTATCGAAAGAAGTACTGAAGCAAAGATAACTGGCATTACTCCAGCAGAATTAATTTTAAAAGGAATATAATTCTGTTTCTGTCCGTAAGCTGATGCTGTTCGGTTAGAATATTGGATAGGTATTCTTCTTTCTGAAGTCTCTTCAAATACTACTCCGACAACAATTAATAGATAAAATAATACAAACAAGGCAAATCCAATTATACCTAAGAATAATGAGCCTGTTCTATCAATTATTAAACTAGTAAAGGTATCAATAAACATTTTAGGTACAGTTGAAATAATACCGGCCATTATAATTAATGAAACACCATTTCCAAGTCCTTTTTGGGTAATCTGGTCGCCGAGCCACAATAGAAAAGCTGTACCACCAGTCAAGATGAGAGCTATCTTGAAATACTCTAAAGTTCCCGCTCCTTTGACAAAGGTAAATGCCATCGCAAATCCTTGTAAGAAAGCTAGAATAATACCAATATATCTATTAATTTGATTTATTTTTTGTCTTCCTTGTTCTCCACTTTCCTTAAGTTCTGTAAAATAAGGAATAATATCCATCTGTAGTACTCCCGTTACGATACTAGCGGAAATATAAGGCATAACACCTAAAGCAAAAATTGAAAAGTTTTTAAGTGCACCTCCACCTATCGCATTGTAGAGTTCCCATAGTCCTAAATTAGATATTGCTCCTTCTGTTCCTGGTACAGGAATAGTTGTTCCAAGAGCAAATATTAGTAATCCAAACAAGGTAAAACCGATTCTTTTCCTAATATCTTTATTTTTAGGACTAAAGATTAATTTTAGATTTTTAATCATCTAAATCACCTCAGTTTTTCCACCTATTTTTTCAATTTTTTCTTTCGCAGTCTTAGAAAAAGCAACTGCTTTTACTGTAAGCTTCTTGGTAAGTTCACCATTACCTAAAACTTTTACACCATCTAATTCTTTTTTAATAAGACCTGCTTCTTTTAATAGTTTAGTATCTACTGTCGCACCATCTTCAAATCTATTTAAGTCTCCTACATTGACAGTTGCATAAACTGTTTTAAAAATATAGTTACTAAATCCTTTTTTCGATAATCTTCTAAATAGTGGAAGTTGTCCTCCTTCAAATCCAGGTCTTACTCCGCCTCCACTTCTGGCATTTTGTCCTTTATGTCCTTTACCACTCGTCTTACCAGTTCCTGAACCCTGTCCGCGACCAATTCTCTTTCTCGCTTTAACTGAGCCCTCTACTGAATATAATTCATTTAGTTTCATTATCTCAACTCCTCTACTGTCTTATCTCTTAAGTAAGCAACATGACTAGGAGATCTCTGACCTTTTAGTGCATTAAGAGTTGCTCTAGCAGCATTGATCTTTGTACTTGAACCGAGTGACTTTGATAATACATCTTTGACACCAGCCAATTCGAGGACATCTCTAACAGGTCCTCCCGCTTTAACTCCCGTACCTTCCTTAGCAGGTTTAAGCATTACTCGGCATGCTCCTTCTTTGACGATTATATCGTGAGATATTGTACGATTATCGATTAAATCAACTTTAAATAAATTTTTACTAGCAGCTTCTCTTGCCTTCTTAACAGCATCTGGCATTTCTTTAGCCTTACCAGTACCAAGGCCAACCATACCTTTTCTATTTCCTACTACGACAGTAGCGGCAAAACGAAACTGTCTACCACCTTTAACAACTTTAGTAACTCTTCTAATTTCAATTACTTTATCTTCTAAATCTGATTTAGGTCTAGCAGAATTATTGTTGTTTCTAGGTCTTCTCTTTTCGAACTTACGAGGTTTGTTTTCGGCTTTATTATCCTCTTTTTTAATTTCTTCGTTCATCCCTCTTGTTTCCTCCTCACATTAGAATTCTAAACCACCGTCACGTGCTGCATCGGCTAAAGCCTTAACACGTCCATGATAAAGATAACCACCTCTATCAAATACAACAGTAGTTATTTTAGCTTTTTTTGCTCTCTTGGCAATTTCAGCACCAATTACTTTAGCAGCTTCAACATTACCACCATTTTTAAGTTTTAATTCTTTTTCTAATGATGATGCGCTAACTAAAGTTACGCCTTTACTGTCATCAATTATTTGAGCTTCAATATTTGCATTAGATCTAAACACACATAGTCTAGGTTTTTCACTAGTCCCAGATAAATTTTCTCTTATCCTAGCATGTCTTACTTTTCTCATTTCATTTCTTGAAACTTTCTTTATCATATAGAATCTCCTTTACTTATTATTTAGAAGCTTTCTTTCCTTCTTTACGGCGAATTTGTTCACCTTTATACTTAATACCTTTACCCTTATATGGTTCAGGCTTTCTAACATCTCTTATTTTAGCGGCAAATTCACCAACTTTTTCTTTATCGGTACCCGCTACTTCAATTTCGGTATTACTGATAGACTTTACCGTTAACCCTGCAGGAACATCAAGTACTACAGGATGTGAATAACCAGCAGAAATAGTAAGCTTATTTCCCGATGGATTAAATCTATATCCGACACCAATAATCTCTAATCCTTTAGAATAGCCTTCACTTACACCAATAATCATATTACGAATATTAGCATTAGTAGTACCATGCATAGCATGAGTAAATTTATCGTCTTTTAAAGCATTAACTTTAACAGTGTTATCTTCGACTTTTACTTCAATATTTTTTACTAACTCAAGGTTTAATTCACCTTTAGGTCCTTTTACAGTAACCATATTATTTTCGACATTAACATTAACATTTTCAGGGATAGTTAAAACTCTCTTACCAATACGACTCATTTCCTATCACCTACCATATGTAAGCAATTACTTCTCCACCTAATGAATTCTTACGAGCTTCTTTGTCAGTCATAAGTCCTTTAGATGTCGAGATGATAGCAATTCCAAGACCATTTAAAACTGTAGGTAATTCATAAGCTTTAGCATAAACTCTAAGTCCTGGTTTCGATATTCTCTTAAGACCAGTAATTACTCTTTCTTTATTTTTGTATTTTAATGTCAATGTTATCGTTCCTTGAACAGTATCGTTATTTACTTTGTAATCTTCAATGAAACCTTCATCTTTTAAAATTCTAGCAATATCTTCTTTCATTTTCGAAGCTGGAACTTCACAAGATGCATTTCTATTTTGATTAGCATTACGAATTCTCGTAAGCATATCTGCGATTGGATCTGTCATTAAAATCCCTCCTTCTTTTATTTTAGTCTGAAACTAAATTCTCTGGTTTAATTCTTCGTCTTGTCTTTGAATCACCCTTGAATTTTTTAGCAAATTCTTTTATACATTCATCCATTTTTGCGGTATTATCTACTCGCCATCTTGAAACTGATATTCAAGTTAGATAACCAATATAAAGAACACTTTTATAGCTATCTTCACGATATTTTACCGAAAAGCGATGGTATACTGGAGCATCCGCTTCTCCTTATCAATAGCAGTTTTTTACAGGCATATTCAAATACCCCAATTTTAACAAAAAATTAAATTACCAGCTTGATTTTTTAACACCAGGTATTTGACCTTTGTATGCAAGTTCTCTAAAGCAAATACGGCAGATACCATATTTCTTAAGAACAGCATGAGGCCTTCCACAAATTTTACATCTAGTATATTTTCTAACCTTAAATTTAGGTTCTTTTTCTGATTTAATAATCATTGATTTTCTTGCCATATTATTCCTCTCCTTATTTCCTAAAAGGAACTCCAAGTTCTTTTAATAAATCAAATGCTTCTTCGTCAGTTTTAGCAGTCGTAACGATAACGATATCCATTCCTCTTACTTTCTCAACTTCATCGAAATTAATTTCAGGGAAGATAATTTGTTCTTTAATTCCAATTGTATAGTTTCCTCTTCCATCGAAACTCTTTGGAGATACTCCTCTGAAATCTCTTACACGAGGAAGGGAAATACTGATTAACTTATCTAAGAAGTTATACATTCTCTCTCCTCTTAGAGTTACTTTACAACCAATCTTGTGTCCTTCTCTTACTTTAAATGAAGCAATTGACTTTTTAGCGGTAGTTTCTACTGCCTTTAAGCCTGTTATTTTTTCTAATTCTTTAACGGCGTTTTCTAAGTTCTTAGAATTAACAGTAGCATCTCCAACTCCCATATTTACGACAATTTTCTCGATTTTTGGAACGAGCATTGGAGTCTTGTAACCATGTTTTTCTATTAAACTTGGAACAACTTCTTTTATATATTTTTCTCTTAGGCGGTTCATTTACTTTCGCCCTCCTTCCAAATTAGTCAATCTTTTCATTAGATTTCTTTGATATTCTAATTTTTTTACCTTTACTATCTTTTTCTATTCTAACCTTTGTAGGTTTCTTTGTCTTTGGGTCAAGAAGCATTACATTAGACACATGAATAGGTGCTTCAACTTCGACGATTTCTCCATTACCATTATTATTTTTAGGTTTTAAATGTTTTTTTACAATGTTGACACCTTCGACGATAACTCTATCATCTAATATTTTAGTAATTTTACCTTCCTTACCCTTATTAGAACCAGATGTAACTACTACTTTATCACCTGTTTTAAGTCTCATTTTTTTCCTCCTTTAATAGGCCTATAGCACATCTTTAGCTAAACTTACAATCTTCGTAAATTCTTTATCTCTAAGCTCACGTGCTACTGGACCTAAAATACGTGTACCTACTGGACTCTTATCGTCTTTGATAATAACACAAGCATTGTCATCAAATCTGATATAACTTCCATCGTCTCTTCTAACTCCTCTTTTCGTTCTTACTATAACGGCTTTTACTACTTTGCCTTTCTTTACAGTACCATTAGGAGTAGCTTTCTTTACTGTAGCAACAACAATGTCGCCAATATTACCAGTTTTAACTTTACTTCCACCGAGAACTCTGATTACTAGTACTTCACGAGCTCCACAGTTATCCGCTACCTTCAAGCGGGTTTCTTGTTGTACCATAATTTCTTTCCTCCTTCCAAGCTAAAGAATCTTATAGAATAACAGCTTTTTCTATTACTTCTACTAAAGTATATCTTTTAGTTTTAGATAATGGTCTCGTTTGGGCTAAGCGAACTTTATCGCCAACATGAGCAATATTTTCTTCATCATGAGCGGCATATTTTTTTGAATATTTAACTCTCTTTCCATATAATGGATGTTTTTTATAAGTTTCAACTTTAACAGTAATTGTCTTGTCTGCTTTATCAGAAACAACTATGCCAATTAATTCTTTTTTATTTTCCATGTCTCTTCCTCACTTACCCTTCTACTATTTCTCTTTCTTTTAAAATAGTGTTTATACGAGCTACTGTCTTTCTAAGTTCATTTATACGTGAAGGCTTTTCTAACATTCCAGTAGCTTTTTGCATTCTTAAACTGAATAATTCTTCTTTACATTCAATTACTTTTTTATTTAATTCTTCTGTGGTTAATTTTCTAAGTTCACTAGTTTTCACTTTCTTCACCACTTTCTTCTTTCTTTACAAATTTACATTTAATTGGTAATTTATGTGAAGCAAGTCTCAAAGCTTCTCTTGCTGTTGCTTCATCGACACCACCAATTTCAAACATAATTTTTCCTTCTTTAACAACGGCAACCCATACTTCAGGATTTCCTTTACCTTTACCTTGTCTTGTCTCCAAAGGTTTCTTCGTTAGTGATAAGTTAGGGAAAATATTAATCCATACTTTACCACCTCTCTTCATATATCTCGTCATGGCAATTCTCGCCGCTTCGATTTGATTAGCGGTAATCCAAGCTCCTTCTTTAGCCATTAAGCCATATTCTCCAAAATGAAGAGTTGTATTTCCTTTAGCTTTTCCGTCATAACGGATACGGAAAGTCTTTCTATGTTTAGTTCTTTTTGGCATCAACATGAGAATTACCTCCCTTACCTAATATTTCTCCTTTATAAATCCATACTTTTACTCCAATTTTTCCATAAGTAGTATCAGCTTCAGAAGTAGCATAATCGACATCTGCTCTTAAAGTATGTAAAGGAACTGTTCCTTCGGAATAACCCTCGGAACGAGCAATTTCGACACCACCTAAACGACCTGAAGTGACTGTCTTAATTCCTTTAGCGCCAGCTTTCATCGTATTTCTAATTGCTTTCTTCTGGGCTACTCTAAACGATACTCTATTCTCAATGTTGTGAGCGATAGTATCCGCTACTAATTGTGCATTCAAATCAGGATTTTTAATTTCGACAACAGAAATTTGTACTTGTTCTCCGACAAGTTTTGAAATTTCCTTCTTTATCTTTTCGATTTCAACACCACTTTGTCCAATAATTAGACCAGGTTTGGAAGTATGAATAAATATTTCTGTTCTCTTTGGGTTTCTTTCGATAACAATCTGTGCAAGACCATTATTTTTGAACTTTTTTGTTAAGTACTTACGAATTTTATAATCGTTATTTAGATACTTAGCATAATCTTTTTCCGTATACCATTTTGATTCCCAGTCTTTATTGATACCAATTCTAAGTCCTGTTGGACTAACTTTTTGTCCCACCTAAATGTCCTCCTTCTTTTATTTTTCGGCCACTACTATTGTTATATTACTTGTTTTGTGGTCATTTCTTCCGACTCTTCCACGAGAATCGAATTTAATTCTTTTAATTACTAATGCTTCATCGACAAAGCATGTTTTAACATAAAGATTTTCTTCTTTCATGTTAAAATTATTAACAGCATTTGCTATAGCAGACTCTAATACTTTAGAAATTACTCTAGATGCTCTTTGAGGTTGATTTGCAAGAATTCCTCTTGCCTCATCGATACTTTTTCCTCTTATTAAATCGATAATAAGTCTTGTCTTTCTAGGGGAAATTCTAACTGTTTTAGCTACAGCTTTAGCTTCTGTTCTTTCCATTTTTTCCTCCTTTTAAGAAAATTATTTCTTATCTTGTCCGTGTCCGCCAAATTTTCTAGTAGGAGAAAATTCTCCTAATTTGTGTCCTACCATATCTTCTGTTACATATACAGGAATAAATTCTTTTCCGTTATGTACGGCAAAAGTATGACCGATAAATTCAGGAAAGATTGTCGAACGACGAGACCAAGTTTTAATAACTTCCTTTTTTCCAGATTCATTTAATGCTCTTACTTTATTTAATAATCTATCAAAGACATAAGGTCCTTTTTTAATACTTCTAGCCATTTTTTAATCTTCCTTTCCTATTTTTTACGACGAGTCACGATATATTTATCTGATTCTTTCTTATTTTTTCTAGTCTTATAACCAAGTGCAGGTTTACCCCAAGGTGTCATAGGTCCAGAACGTCCAATTGGAGCACGTCCTTCTCCACCACCATGTGGGTGATCGTTAGGGTTCATAACTGAACCTCTGACGGTTGGTCTAAATCCTTTATGTCTTGTTCTTCCAGCTTTACCAACTTTGACAAGATTGTAATCTTCATTACCAACTGTACCGACAGTTGCTCTGCATGTTCCAAGAATTTTTCTTGTCTCTCCACTCGATAATCTAACTAATACATATTTATCTTCACGACCGAGGATTTGAGCTGATGCTCCAGCACTTCTAGCAAGAGTAGCTCCTTTTCCAGGTTTAAGTTCGATATTGTGAATAACAGTACCGACAGGAATATTCATAATAGGAAGGGTATTTCCTATTTTAATATCGACATTTTCTCCCGATTCTACTACCATGCCGACAGTTAATCCCTTTGGTGCAATTATATATGCTTTCTCACCATCTTTATAAGTAATTAAAGCAATATTAGCACTTCTATTAGGATCATATTCAATAGATGATACGAGAGCAGTAACACCATCTTTTCTTCTTTTGAAGTCGATTAGTCTATACTTTCTCTTAACTCCGCCACCTCTATGTCTAACAGTTATTTTTCCTTGATTGTTTCTACCATTAGTCTTTTTCTTTGTCACTGTTAAACTTTTTTCTGGAGTACTTTTAGTGATTTCTTCACTAGTTAAGACAGATCTTTGTCTCGTACCATTTGTCATTGGTTTATAAACTCTTATTGACATTATATTTCCTCCTTACATTAGTCAAAACTAATAGTACTACCTTTCGCAAGTGTTACGATGGCTTTCTTATATTTATTAGTCATGCCTGTGTATTTTCCAACTCTCTTTTTCTTAGGATGAGAGTTTACGATATTTACTGAAACAACTTTAACATTGAATTTCTTTTCAATTGCTTGCTTTATTTCGGTCTTATTAGCTTTCGTACTAACTTTGAAGGCATATTTTCCTTCTGTTTCCATATTAGCAGTCTTTTCAGTAACTATTGGTGCTAAAATTATATCTAAATAATTACTCATTATTTAAGCACCTCCTCTAATGCTTTTAAAGCTTCTTCTTCGATTAATAAATTATCTGATGAAACTAAATCAAATGAATTAACTTCACTAGGTAAAACAACTTTTACATTAGCTAGATTACGAGCGGCTAAACATACATTATCAGTAAGTTCATTTACACATACTAATACTTTATGATTAGTTAACTCTAATCCTTCTAATAAGTTAATCATCTCTTTTGTCTTATTAGTCTCAAAATTAATTTTTTCTACTACGATAAGTTCTTTATCTAATACTTTATAAGATAGAGCACTCTTTAAAGCAAGTCTCTTTTCTTTCTTATTCATTTTCTTTGAATAATCTCTTGGTACTGGTCCAAATACTATTCCACCATGACGATATTGAGTAGCTCTAATACTACCTTGTCTGGCATTACCAGTTCCCTTTTGCTTGTATGGCTTTCTTCCGCCACCAGATACTTCCGATCTCGTCTTGACGCTGGCAGTACCTTGTCTAGCACCCGCCATAGCGGCAACGATAGCATCTTTTAATACAGCATCATTAGGTTCTATTCCAAATATGTTATCTTCTAATTTTATATCTTTAACCTTTTCGCCTTTAATGTTTAAAACATCTATTTTCTTAGACATAATTTCCTCCTTTATCATCACAATATTTTATTTTAATATCATCAGTAAGATAATCTTACTCTTCTTCTTGTGATGTTTCAACGCTCTCTAGTTCTTCGTTAATTGTTTCCATTGTCTCTTCGGCAACTTCTTCAGTTGTCTTACCTTCTTCGTATACAACTAACTCGACTGGACTATTTTCTTTATTTCCAGTTTTAACAGCAGTTCTAATAAGCACTAAAGAGTTTTTAGGTCCGGGAACACTTCCCTTTATTAAGATAACATTATTTTCCAAATCAACTTTTATTACTTCGAGATTTTGAATAGTAACTTGTTCATGTCCCATATGTCCAGGTAATTTTTTACCAGGAATAACTCTCATAGGTAGTAATGTACCCATAGAACCTACTCCACGATGATACTGACTACCATGACTCATAGGTCCTCTACTTTGATTGTGCCTTTTAATGACACCTTGAAAACCTTTACCTTTAGAAGTGCCGGTTACATCAACCATTTCTCCTGCTGTAAATACGTCTGCTTTAAGGACATCTCCCAAAGCATAAGTTTGAACATCTACACCTCTAATTTCTTTTAAGAAGCGCTTAGGGGTACTAGATGCTTTCTTTAGATGACCTGTTTCAGGTTTATTACTGCGCGATTCTTTCTTATCTACTGTTGCAAGTTGAATAGCTTCGTATCCATCAGTCTCATTAGTCTTTATTTGTGATACGACATTATCTTCGACTTCGATAACAGTAACAGGAATAAGTTTTCCATCAGTAGTAAATACTTCGGTCATCCCTTTTTTTCTTCCTAAGATTCCTTTCATTTTTTCCTCCTACTATTTTTTAATTTTGATATCGACACCACTTGGTAAATCGAGATGTGCTAGTGCATCAATTGTCTCTTTACTTGGATTCTTGATATCGATTAATCTCTTGTGAGTTCTCTTTTCAAATTGCTCTCTCGAGTCCTTATCTTTATGTACCGCTCTCAAAATGGTAATCTTTTCGATTTCCGTTGGTAGTGGTACGGGACCAGATACTTCTCCGCCAGTTCTCTTGACAGTAGCTACAATCTTAGCAGCGGCATTATCAAGAATTCTGTGGTCGTAAGCCTTCAATTTGATTCTCACGATTTCTTTAGCCATAAGTTGTCCTCCCTTCGCCTATATCTTGGTATAGACATAGCTCCGAACGAATTACCTGATAACCCTTTATTTTTATTGACAACTTAGCCGGGTGTATCAGCAACTTCGCACATCTAAGCCAGTCACACTTCATTAATTATACTAAATTATTTTATTAAAATCAAGCAAAATAATGACTTTTTTTCAGTTTTTTAGCTATTTTAACAAAATTCCCTCCTACCATCCTCAAAAATTTAAAGATAACCCTTTACTCTCTTCGAATAAAAGGTTATCTTTTTAAGTTTTACCTATTTATTTTTAACTTTAATTTATGTGATACTAAACCTAGTGTCAATAACAAAATAGTAAGTAAAAGTAAATAAATTTTATTTTCAAAAAAAGATGCCAATATAAGCATCTAAATAAATACTAATTTTCTTTTAATATTACTTCTGAAGTATTATCAATCGATAATTTCTTTATTAAGTTATTTAATTCATCAATATTTAATTCATTGATAACTTCGATAGGATTATCTTCTAACTTTCCATCAAAAATAATATTGTCGATTATTATATCTCCTATCGCTTCGACATTTTCAAAAGCAAGTATTTCATTACTGATTAAAATTTTCTTTTTACGGTTAAAGTCTTTTTCTTCTACTTTTAGTTTTTTAAGCCTATCTTTGACACTATCTAAAAATTCTTTGTATTTAGTAGTCTCATTAATTAATGATATAAGTAAATGTGTATCACAGTTAAGTAAACTTATAAAAGTTGTATTACTGATAATATTATTATCTTTAAGTTCTTTATCAAATACTGATGTCTCGTCAAATAAACTAGTAAAGAGTATATACATATAAAGATGTAATTTTCTTCTCGATAGCTTGATATCATGAAGAGGAATTTTTAACGTATATGCTACTTTAGGAATACTAGTAGATACATTTATTACCTCGCTATCTTTGACAACTTTGTCACTTTCATTATATTTTTCTATCTTTATTTCCTTTGGTTTAGCAAAACTTTTACTATTTTGATTCTCCTTAATCGAAGCCATAACTTCTTCAGGATCAAAGTTACCACAGACAGTAAGAAACATATTAGAAGGATGATAAAAAGTATAATAGCAAGTTTCTAAATCTTCTTTATTAATTCTTTCAATATCTTTTATTTCCCCAATAATACTATCTTTAAAAGGATTATTATGCAAAGTATTCCATCTTATTTTTTCATTTAAAATATCGTTAGGTCTATCTTCGTACATATGAATTTCTTCGCTAATTATTCCTTTTTCACTATCTACTGATTCAGGAGTTAAGTAAATATTTTGAACGTAATCTAATAAATAATTAATATTTTCGGTAAGTGCTTCTGTCGCATAAAAAAGATATGTCGTATTTTTAAAAGTTGTATAAGCATTACAAATACTTCCCGATTTAGCAAAAAATTCCATTGGCTGAGGATCTTCCTTCTGTTCGAATACTTTATGTTCGAGAAAATGCGCTACTCCCTTTGGTACTTTAATCATTTTATCTCCATTAATAGGAACAAATTCATTATATATAGAACCATATTTAGTAGTAAAAGTAACATAATTACTATAGACATTATCTTTAGTATAAAGGTATACTTTTAATCCATTATCTAATTTTTCATAGTAGATATATTCATCTATATCTTTAATCTTAATTTTCTCCATGTTCTTCCTCCTTATTTTCTAAAGTAAGAACAGTATGAAGACTAACCTTTTTACTAACATTTACAATGTCTTCTTTCGTTATCTTACTAAATTTTTCAATTCTCGTATCAGCATCCTCCGTACCTACTAAAATTTTTGAAAAATATGTATTAATAATTCCCATTGAATCATCAAAAGAAGATTTTATCGAAGATATAATAGTATTTTTTGATGAATTAATAACTTCATCACTAATCTTTCCACTTTTCATATCACTTAGACATTTTTTTATAAGTTTAATACACTTGTCAGCATTCTTCTTCTCGATACCAGAATTAATAAGTAAAATATTATCATAAGCTTTAACTGAAGAATTTATATAATAACAATAAGATTTTTGTTCTCTTACCGTACTAAACAGAATCGAATTAGAAGAACCTCCCAGTATTTCATTGTATAATTTAATAACATATTTTCTCTCATAATCAGTAAGATTATTCAAATTACAGAGAATCGTAAGTTGCATTTGATTGACATCATCGTATTCATGATATCTAACTATTCTTTTTCTTGATTCTAATTCTGGAACAATAATTTTTTTATTCTCTTTTTTAAAAGTATTAATCTTAAAATGTTCTTTAAATATTTCTTTAATCTTGTAAGTATCGATATCTCCTAAAACAAAGATATCGATCTGATCGCACTTTAAAACATCTTCATAGTATTCATAAAGATTCTTACCATTTATTTCATCTAAATCCTCGATACTACCAAAAGTATTATAAGAATAAGGCCTATTCTTAATCTTTTCCATAAGTTTTAAAGTAGAATATCTAGGCTTATTATCTTTAAGTCCTAATATCTGCTGTCTCAATTTATTTTTTTGATTCTCAATATCGACAAAAGAATTATCTTTTACATTCGGGTTAAAAATAAGCTCAAGAAAAAAGATGATCGATTCCTCATTCATACCATCTTCCGTAAATTTCTCATTCAAAAACTTTGTTTGAAAAGATAAATTACTGAAAAGACCAACTCGAGATATCGAAGAAGATACTTTAATATCGTACAATTCTTCGCTTTCAATAATCAAATCTCTTTCTGTCTTATAATTTTTACTTGAACTTAAAAGTACCATTTTTAATAAGTTTCTTTTAGTTATTTCTTCTTTTTTTATTTCTCTATAAAAATCTACATCAATTGTGATTGTTTTAAATTTATTTGTCTTAATTAAATGTAAATTATAAGATCCCATACTAACTGTTTCTAAGTTCACTATTATTCACCTCTTCTATAGTATGTCCTTAATTTATATTTTTAAACTAGTTTCTAGTGCCAAAACAATCAAATTATCTAATCCTTGTTCTCTCTCTTTACTAGACAGTTTATCGGAAAAATTAAAGCTATCGCTTACCATAAGAATACAACTAGCTCTCTTTCCAAGCATCTTAGCAGTAACAAAGAGTCCAAAAGACTCCATCTCTACTCCTAAAACAGACATATCTTTAACTTTTTTCTTATAATCATTATCGCGTTCATAAAAGACATCCGAAGAATAAATATTGCCTTTAATTAAGTTCAAATTAAGATTCTTTGCTACTTCTTCGATAACAAAATTTATATTCTTATCAGAATCAATACAATTATTAGAATAGTCACATAATACTTTACCGTAATTAGAATTAGTATAAGAATTAACCGCTAGAACAATATCTTTTAACTTTAAATCAGTATAACTTCCCATTGTTCCTATTCTGATAATATTATTGACATTATACTCTTTAAAAAGTTCGTATGAATATATACCCATACTAGGTATTCCCATGCCCGAAGGAAATATTGTAATTTTTTTACTTTTATAAAAGCCAGTATATGCAGTCATTCCCCTAACATTATTGACTATCTTGGCATTAGATAAAAACTTCTTAGCGATATATTCACATCTTTTAGGATCTCCCGGCATAAGAACAGTCGAAGCAATACTATCCAAATTACTTTCAATATGTGTACTCATAACTATCTCCTATCTTGTTATTTCAATACTATAAGAAGTTATATCTTCAAGTTTTAAAGTATCACTCAAAGCAAACTTTACTGTAAACTCTCCTTCTTTTTCTAATAGATTATCTCCTTCAAAACTATATTTATCTTCACCGATAACATTATCGTCACTACCATATAGTTTTACTACTACTCCTAATTGCTGACCTTCTTCGAGAGAAGTCTTAATAGAGCCACTGAAGGAAAGCTCCGTATCGGAACTATTTATATTTATATTTTCGATAGTTTCATTTTCGAGATTTAAAGTATAATTAGTCTCTTCGATACCAACTTTTGTAACTTCATTATAAGTAATTGTACTTTCATTATTAATATCGATACTATTCATAAGATCGATATATACAATAGTATCATCTCCATTTTGACTAAATCTTATACCACCAATTACACTATTCGTATTTATAGGAGTCAAAGTATTACGACAAGCATTTTCTTCATTTCCATAGTACATACATACTATGGCCGCTATCTCTTTATAAATATCTTCTCCAATAAGACTGTTGTCACTATTTAAGGTAACGACAAGTTCATTAGCATTAAGTGGCATATTCATACTGATATTAGTGTCTCCCTTAATATAACTAACGACAAGTAAATTATCGGAAGTACTACTACTAAATGTAGCTCCATCATCACTGTATGTTTTAACTAATAGAGAATTATTTAAAGAATCCGCTATCTGCTCTAAAGTAATTGTATTATTAATATGCTCGTTATTGCCATTATCTAAAGAATCACCTTCTCTAATAAACTTTAAATAGAGGATAATTCCAATACAAGCAATTAATATAATAATTAAAATATATGCTAGTATCGTATCTGTCTTCTCTCTCTTTTCAATTTTCTTTCTTTGGATCATTTCTTCTTCATTCATTTTTTTACCTCTTTTCTTCTTTTTATTTTTATTTACTTATTTTAGTAACAAGACAATATTCATCACTTTTTATATTAGAAACAGTAATTTGTTCTCTATATTGAGTACCATAATGAATCGGAATAATACTAATAGATGCACCATTAGTACAAGAGCCTTCATAATCAGATGTTCCACTGGAAATTACTTGTAAATAATCATCTGTAAATTGATAGTTATCATCCTCGACATCACCATTATACAAATCAGTATAGGAATTATCATGATAATAAGAAACTCTCAAATGAAATTTAATCGTATCTAACGTAACATTGGTAGGCATACCATTAGTTGGAGTAAGTTTACTTAGTGTCGTATAAGTAGTAGAACCGGTAGGAACACGTACAGTTATTGGTTTAACAGTTCCTGTAAATACATTGCTAGCACTAGAAATACTACTTGATTTAATAACAACATCGCCAGTAAGACTTTTACAGTTTTGAAACATATAGTTCAATAAATTCAAAGTTTTCGGTATAATAGGAACACTTTCAAGGTTCGTGCAACCATAAAATAGATAATAAGCTTGATTTCTTTGATAACCTGCACCAGGAGCAGAGAAAACAATAGTTATATTCTCACCTAATGTAACACTAGTAATATTAGTATTACCTGAGAAGACTCCTTTATTAGTGTTACCTTGAATACAAGAAAAAATAGTAACATTATATTGCTTTCCACGAATCGTATAAGTGTCTGGAACAGTCACAATTGGAGATTCGCCAATGTATTGTACAAGAAGTATTTCATTTGAATTAATGTTAGCACCAGTAGCAATAGATGACATTGTTCCATCTGCATTACGATAATTTACACTAGTCAGAGTAGGATTTTCATCTCCCAAGTAATAAATAAAATCTGTATAAGGAGTAACCGATTGCTCTTCGGCTCCTACTTCTATTGTCGCGGAAAATTCTTGATTCATCATCGAAGAATCATTTTCAACATTACCATCAATATAGATATAGAATCTAAAATTAGTAGTACCACTAGATAATGGCATATTAGATACTATACTTATAGTATCTCCTGAATTAGCATCGGCAAAATTTCCTTCTGCTAAGATTTCACTATTTCCCGTCGTAAGAACATATTTAAAGTCTTCACTTTCTAAAGAAGGAGAAATTTCATTTATTTTAAGATTGACATAATAAATTACCATTGATTCAGTAGCATCCTTATTCACAATAGAAAAGTCGACATATTCTCCATCAGTATAATTATATACTGGTGCTAAATTTTTAGTAACTAAGTCAGGACCAGTTTCAAAAGTAACATCAGCTATCTCGCCTATTGACATCGTAAGTCTAGGTTCAGAAGGTGCTCTCCAAGTAAACCATGCATAAGTACCAGTTAAAATAACCGCTATAACGAGAAGAAGTATACTACCAACTAGAAAAGCTTTACTATTAGCCATTTTCTTTATTTTATTTACCATTACGTCACTCCCTTATTCTATATATAAATATACTATAAAATAATCTTTTTTTCAAGCTATTTAAAGTATTTTACACTTTTTATATAAATAATAAAATAAATTAACTAATTTAAAACTATTAGTCCTCTTGAAGAAGCTGCAATCGTATTTGTTGTAGTTTAAATATACACCAAAAATTTATAATATGTTACTTATTATTGATTTTATGTAAATACATTTATTTCCAATTTATAATTTATGATTAACCTTCCAATAACCATTTTTATTTGCTCCCACTCTTTCAATATAATTACACTCAATAAGCATTTTAAAATTTCTTATAATAGTCCTTTTATTCACATCTAGTAACCTGGCCAATTCTTCTTGAGTTATTGATGGTTTTTCCATTATTAATTTTATAATTGATTTTTGTAAATTGTTAAGAGATTTAAATGGTACATTTTCTGAAATTTCATTATTACCTTTAAATTCATTATTATTAAAAGGTACTGTTACTCGTATGTGATTAGGAAAAAATTCAAATAACTTTTATCATATGTTTTTAATACTCTTTGTATCCCCGTTCCCAGTTGTTCCACAAAATTTAAATCTCTAAAAATTCTCATTAATTCTGGATTTCTAGGATTAGAAAAACCTTCTAAAAACTCTTCTTGACTAACTCCTTCTTATATCCCACCATTTGAGGATATAACTAGCTTATTATCAAACATTTCAAATTTTGGAGAATAACCATTACACCAATCATTATGAATAAGTGCATTAGTAATTAATTCCTTTACTGCATTATAATCATACATTTTTATTTCTTTTCTAACTGGAGTTTCTATTTTTGTATAGGTTTTATTTTCTATCATAATTTTATTTAAAATATTGTCTGTTATTTTAATTAAAGAACAAAAACCAAAATCTTCATTTTCTATTAAATTATAAACATCATCTCCAGCATATTTTGCAAATTGTATTGATATATTATTATTGTCCGAAAGTAAATAAGCAATGTAATTAAAGTCATCATTATCATCGTAAAAATCTAATTTTTTCAAAAAATTATTATTTATTTCGAAACCATTTTCTTGATAATATATTTTTAATGTTTTAAATTCTAAATCCTGTTTTGGTGACTTTATATTTTTTAAAGAATTTCTAGCACGCTTTGAAAATAAATTAAGAATCGTTTCTCCATTCATACTTTCAACTGCTGATCCCACTCTAATGAAGCAACTATCTGGAGTCATTCCCATTCCTCTTAAATAATATGGCCTTTCTGCACCTTTTGCTACAATAATTTGAATATATTTCCTTCCTTTTAGTTCATTTACAACAACATCAAATAAACCTAAAGTTGAAGGCATAATGTTATCTTTTATTCTATCTTTTATTGTCCTTTGTAATAAATCAATATTACCAGTTACCCCGTTAATATTTCCATTATCATCAATTCCTATAAATATATTTCCACCTTCAGTATTTAAAAAGGCAATTACTTCTTTTTCAAGAGTATCTGTAAGTTTAATTTTAAATTCATTTCTTTTATCTTCTAATAATCCTAACATCAATTTTTACCTCCCATTATAATATTACCATATATCACTATAAATGTCACTATAAATGTCACTATAAATGTCACTATAAATTTATTTAATTCCATAAGCAAATTAAAAAGAAGTATTACTGATATGAACCCCAAATGGTAGATATCAATATATACTTCTTTTTGATAAACAGTTAAATTATCTACTTCTTCTCTATCTTTTCTTTTCCACCCATATATGGTCTTAATGCCTTTGGAATTAAGATACTTCCATCTTTTTGATAATTGTTTTCAATTAAAGCTATTAGTCCTCTTGGAGAAGCTACCACCGTATTATTTAAAGTTGTAAGTAAATAGTTACCTTTTTCTCCTTTTGCTCTAATACTTAATCTTCTAGCTTGTGCGTCTCCTAAAAGTGAGCAAGAACCAACTTCAAAATATTTTTTTTGTCTTGGACTCCATGCTTCTACATCACATGATTTAACTTTTAAGTCTGCTAAATCACCGCTACAACATTCGAGAGTTCTTACAGGAATATCTAAACTTCTAAAAAATTCAACTGTATAACTCCACATTTTATTATACCAGTCCATTGCATCTTCTGACTTACATAGTACGACCATTTCTTGCTTTTCAAATTGGTGTACTCTATATAATCCTCTCTCTTCTAAACCATGAGCTCCTACTTCTTTTCTAAAACAAGGTGAATATGAAGTTAATGCAATCGGTAACTCTTCTTCCTTAATAAGTTGTCCTTTAAATCTTCCTATCATAGAATGCTCGGAAGTTCCTATTAAGTATAAGTCTTCACCCTCTATTTTATACATCATATTTTCCATTTCTTTAAATGACATAACACCGGTAACGACATCACTGCGAATTAAAAAAGGCGGTATACAGTATATAAAACCTTTATCTATCATAAAATCTCTCGCATAACTTAACATAGCAGAATGTAATCTTGCAATGTCTCCCATTAAATAATAAAATCCATTACCAGTAGTTCTTCCTGCTGCTTCTTTATCTAATCCATTAAAGGCTTCACAAATATCGGCATTATAAGGTATCTCATAATCAGGAACAAATGGATCTCCAAATTTTTCAATTTCTACATTTTCACTATCATCTTTTCCAATAGGCACACTATCATCAATTATCTGAGGTATTATCATCATTTTACTTTTTAATTGTTCCGATAATTCATTTTCTTCTTCTTCAATATCTACTAATTGATTATTAATTTCTACTACTCTCTGTTTTTTAGCATTTGCTTCTTCAGTTTTCTTTTCTCTAAATAAAGTACCAATTTCATCACTCGTACTATTTCTTTCTTGTCTTAATAAGTCTCCTTTTGTTTTTAGTTCTCTTATTTTTTTATCTAAATCGATTACTTCATCAACTAATGGTAATTTTTCATCTTGAAATTTCTTCTTAATATTATTTTTTACTAATTCCTTATTATTTCTAATTAAATTTATGTCAATCATATTTCTATCTCCTCTACTTTATTTTTAATGTTGGATGTACTAAATAACTAATAAATTCTCTAAATAATAATTTTATTCTCTCAGTTAATTTCTTCCCATTAAAATTAACTATTATTTCTTTGCTTTTACCATGATATTGATTAATATAGGCAATAATAGTTTGAATTTCAAAATATAAAGCTAAAATGAATAATGGAAAAAATAAATAATAAAATTCTTTAATTCTAATACTTAAAAGAGCCACTATCATAAGTGAGAATACAAATACTGTCTTAATTTTTCCTACTCTCTCGATAAAGATTTTACCTTTTCTATGTAGAATAAGATAATTAATAATAGCAATAATTAGTTCTAGTATCATTAAAATTATAATAAAATAATTTCTATTGATAAGTAATAAAATAATGAGAGAAAGTGTATATAATTTATCACTTGTCGCATCTAAATATTTTCCAAATTTAGAATAAGCATCATATTTTCTAGCAAAATATCCATCAAAAGCATCGGATAATGCACCATATATATAAAAAGTAAACGAAAGAGTATATCTATTCATAATAAATAAAACAAATCCAAATATTAATGATATTAACCTAGACATTGTAATTATATTAGGTATCATCTTTTTTACTTTATTTTTCATAATAACCCTCTTTCAATAAAAATTATACATCAAGACAAAGTAAAAATCAATTGCTAAATATAAATAAACGTTTTACATATCAATTAATAAATGTTATAATTTATAAAGTGGAGGATATATGGAAAATTTAGTTGAATATTTAGTTAATTTATTTGGAGGTTTAGGTAAAGAAATAATCGTTTTTATTATTTCTATGATGCCAGTATTAGAACTTCGTGGTGGTTTACTAGCGGCCGCTCTTTTAAAAATGAACTTTCTACCATCTTATCTAATTAGTATTGTTGGAAATATTCTTCCTATACCATTTGTTTTACTTTTTCTGGAAAAATTTTTTAATTGGTTAAAAAAATTTAACGGTACTAAAAAATTTGTTACTAAAATTGAGAAGAAAATTTTATCCAAAAAAAAGCAAATTGAAAAGTATGGTTATTTAGGATTACTGTTATTTGTAGGTATTCCTCTTCCGGGAACTGGAGCTTGGACTGGATCCGCTCTAGCAGTTCTACTTCATCTAGATAGGAAGAAATCATTTGTCTATATTCTATTAGGAGTAACACTTGCAAGTATAATTATGAGTATATTATCGTTTGGTATCTTAAATAAAATAATTTAAAAAAGGCAACTAGCCTTTTTTTATTTTAATTTATCAAAAGTTACTTTACCTAAATAACCATTTTGTAAATCGTTTATTACTTTTTGATATACTTTATCATAATCAGTTTCCCCATTTTTAACAGCCCCAATTTTTTTACCTATTTGTTCCAGTATTAACAAGATATCATTTTCTGTTATGTTGTATCTATTAGTAATATTATCTCGATATTCTGTCATCATTTTCTTAATAATATAAATAGCTATATCTTCGTGAATTAATACTTCATCTTTAATTGCTGTCATACTAGCCAAATTATAAGCTACTTCTTCTTCATCTAATTTAGGCCACAATATTCCCGGAGTATCTAAAAGTTCAATTTTATCATTTATTCTAATCCATTCAAGATTTTTAGTTATACCAGGTTTATTTCCAACATTGACTGCCTTTTTTCCGACTAATCTATTTATTAAAGTAGATTTGCCTACATTAGGTACTCCAAGTACTAATACCCTAATCTTTCTGGGAAGAAGTCCTTTCTTTTTACGTTCTTCGTTAATATTATTAATAATTGGTTCAATTTTTTCAAAAATTATTTTAGGATTAGGATTATTTATTAAATCCATCATTACGACAATATAACCTTTATCTTCATAATATTTTTTCCATTTATTAGTTATACTTAAATCACATAAATCACACTTCGTCATAATTATAACTTTCGGTTTGTTCATAGATATATTGTCAATATCTTTATTCTTTGAAGAATAAGGTATTCTAGCATCTATTACTTCAAAGACAATATCAATTAAATTAATTTTTTCTTTTATTTCTCTCTTGGCTTTAGCCATATGGCCGGGGTACCAGTTAATGTTTGTTTTGTTTTCGTTATTCATCTCTAACACCTACTTTTTCTTCAATTAATTTTTCGTTATCTATATATTTATAATTTAAACTGTTGCTTTTAGATATAG
Organism: uncultured Bacilli bacterium; assembly: GCA_947625625.1. GTDB lineage: Bacteria > Bacillota_I > Bacilli_A > RF39 > UBA660 > CAG-302. The sequence continues at coordinate 1,368 of CANQPC010000007.1, read as the reverse complement.
CTGATTTTTTAGTTTCTTTTTCGTATAAATCCTTTGCTCCTTTGGCAACTCCTCCACCACGCATTGCTACATTTAGATTTTCTTTTAATCCTTTTGGATGTTCTTCTCTTGCAATATCCCTTGTTGCTATTTCACCAATATTTGTTAGAGCAACTTCAATGTCAGTCATATTATCTATCAAAGATTCTTTTCGAAGTCCTTTGAATTTTTTATATTCAGAAGCAGTCATATTTGACCAACCTTTATATATTTCGTTAGTTAAAAGAGCATATTCTAATGGTTTAGTAATTCCACTTTCCTTCCAAACATCAGTTAATTTAAACCTATCGACTATTCCAGATAGTCTCGCTTTAATCCATTTATCATCATATCCATGCTTGCGATAATATTCTATCGCTCTATTAACTGCAATTTCAGGATCAAATACTTCGTCAATTCTTTCGCTTCCTAAATTTGCTAGCCATAGTTTAAATGGCTCTGCTTTTGAACTAGGAATTGACTCAATAAGTCTAAATATTCCTTTAGTTTTTAACACATCAGTACTATAAAATTTTCCGTCTTTTAAAGATTTCATTTTCAGTTGTACGATATTTTCGTACAACTGACTTCCTTCACTTTCTAATTTTCTTTTTAAATCAGTCCAATATCTTTTCGGTATTTTACTATCAGTTAATGCACTGATAACATCAACAACACTAAAGTAATATTCTTCTTTTTCACTATCCCAAATACTTCTTATTTCTTTTCCTTCAAAAAGATTTGAGATTGTTTCTAATTTATTATTCATTAAATTCAACTCCTTTCATTAAAAAAATATCAAAAATGTAAAAACTTTTTTGCCAGTTCCTATTATTTATAAAGGTGTGTGATGGTGTTTCCATAAATCCGTATCGCACAGTTAATTACACTTTTATTAACCTTATTATTGTTTTCATTCATTTTCTACACCTTCTTTTCTTGCCAATTCATACAATTCTTTCTCATCTTTTATTATTTTAATCAATTCTTCTTTGGAAGGCAAATAGGTTAAATATTTTGATGCATATACATTTTTCACATCATCACCTAAAGTCATTTCCACTACTGCATCATCTTTATCTGCACATAATAATATTCCAATAGGTTCATTTTCACCTTCAATCATTTGTGTTTTTTTATAATAATTTACATACATTTGCATTTGCCCAATATCTTGATGCATAAGTTTACCAATTTTTAAATCAATTATTACAAAACATTTTGCTAAACGATTATAAAAAATTAAATCTGGATAATAATACTCTGTACCTATTTTTATTCTTTGCTCGCTTGCAACAAAAGAAAATCCTCTACCTAATTCAAGTAAAAATTCAGTCAAATGTGATAACA
>CANQPC010000006.1 GCA_947625625.1 uncultured Bacilli bacterium | reverse complement strand
AGTCTTTTTCTTCACTTAGAAAGTGAGGAAGTACTATGAATAAAGCTAAACTATATATGTTTATTTCGATTAGTATACTAGTCTTTTCGATAAGTAGTACTCTAGCTCTATATATATGGAGAAGTACTACGAATGCTATAGTAAATCTAGAAGTATGTGCTCCTATTATTACTTTTGTCGGAGGATCCACTATAAACGGTGAAGGCTTAATACCAGTCTTATCAAAAGAAAATGGACTAAAAAAAGAAATAAGTGTTAAATTAAATAAGTTATGTCAAGATGGCGACAGTGCTATTATGAATTTATATATGACATTAGACTTACTACCTAAGGAGTTACAGGAGGATACTTTTATCTATGAATTGTATCAAGAAGATAAATTAATTATAAGTGATAATTTTAAAGGTAAGAGTGAAGGAAAAAATGTAACGTTATTAGAAAATGAGATTGTAACAGACAAGGAGTTAAAGTATACTTTATATATCTATATCGATGGTAAAAAAGACAATCCTATCGCCATGAGTAATAAACCTTTTAAATTTAGTCTCTATGGCGAAGGAGAAGATGCTATCTATGAAGAGAATTATATTAGGGCAACAGGTGATACTAATGCTGATTCATTATTTTTAAATACTGACATCAAAAGAGAAGAAATCGAAAGTATTAAGACAGTAGATACTAATATTGTACCAGAAAGTATTAGTAAATCATTTGATATATCATCAAAAGGTGATGGAAGTGTCATGCTCTGGTATGAAGACGCAAATAGTAATAATTTATATGAAGTATATATGGGAAGTTCTAGCGGTCAAATAAAACTAAATGCTAATAGTAGATATTTATTTGCTAATCTTACTAATGCTATCGAAATAGATCTATCTAAATTAGAAACATCAAAAGTTACTAATATGAGTTATATGTTTTCAAACTGCAATAATCTGGCAAATTTAGATATAAGTAATTTTGATACATCTAAAGTAACATCAATGCAAATGATGTTTGCTTATTGCTACAAAGTATTAAACTTAGATGTAAGCAATTTCAATACCTCTAAAGTAACCGATATGTCTGGTATGTTTGATGGATGTAAAAATATAACAAGCTTAAATTTAAGTAATTTTAATACATCAAGTGTAATTGATATGAATAGTATGTTTACTGCCTGCTTTAGTTTAACAACTCTCGATTTAAGTAATTTTGATACATCTAAAGTAATTAGTATGTATCAAATGTTTCGTAATTGTTCAACTTTAGTAAATTTAGACTTAAGAAATTTCAGTAACTTAGAAGTAAATGATATGATAAGTATGTTTAGAGACTGTCCATGTCTAGTAAATATAGATTTAAGTAGTTTTTATACACCAAGTGTAACTAATATGGCTAGTATGTTCCATGGCTGCTCTAGTTTAAAGAGCTTAAATTTAAGTAATTTTGATACTTCTAATGTAAACGATATGCGAAGAATGTTTACTGGGTGTTCTAGTTTGATTAGTTTAGACTTAAGTAAATTTAAGACTGAAAAAGTAACAACTATGTGGCAAATGTTTATGGATTGCTCTTCTTTAATAACCTTAGATTTAAGTAATTTTGATACTTCAAGTGTGATAGGAATGTCTGATATGTTTCGCGGTTGTACTAATTTAACTAATTTAAATTTAAGTAGTTTCACTACCGAAAAAGTTACAAATATGTCTGTAATGTTTGGTGACTGTAAAAATTTAAAAGAAATTGATTTTCGAAATGCTGATTTTTTAAATGTAACTGATTATAGTAGTATGTTTGCTGGTGTTCCCGCTTCCTCGTACATATATGTTAAAGATACTACTCAAAAAGAATGGTTACTAGAAAGATTTCCAAATTATAAAAATATAGTAGTTGTCTAAAATCTAAATCTACGATAACATTAATATGTTATAAAGATGAAAAAATTGAAGATAATCTTTTTAGATTTAACTCAAAATTTTGTAGTTTCCGCAAAATAGTCTTGACAAAATTGGCTTTGGGTGTCATTATATGTGTCGTTGAAAGGGAGTAGTTACCATATAAGATGGATTTAGTTGTCACCTCAATGTATAACATTCGGACTAAATAATAATATTATTGAACAAGACTTTCACACAATATTTGATGTGTGTTAGTCTTGTTTTTTACTTTTCAAGATTTTCACACATTTAAAAGAGAAGAAATAAAAAGGAAATAATAGAAGGAGAGTGAAAAAATATGAAAGTAAAAATAATTTTAAAAAGTATGCATCCTGAAGAATATCCAGATTTAGAAGTAGAGTGTAAGGTAATACCAAATGATAAAATTGGAGAATATTTAGCTACAATACCAGAAGATAGGAAATTTTATGCATATAAGAATGGTGTCGTTCAAGCTAGACAAGGTCAAGTAGGAGAAAAAATACATACTGTACTAAAAACGTTTGTAGATGGAAAAGAGTACATATTAAGAGAGGAAGAAAGTACCGTAAAAGAAAGAGAAGAAGGCATAGATATTGTAGTAACTAACATATCAAGTACATCAAACGAACAATACATAGTTAAAAAAGATAGATTTTTTAAAACTTATATAATGAATAACAATGGTATAGACTGGACGCCAGTAGATGATTCTAGATTACTTACACAAGTGGATGAAAATGTAATGATAATGACAGTTTGGGGTGCATATGCAGTATGTTTAGCTGGTAGTTATATAGTAACTTATAATACTGAAGAAAATGATTATAATACTATCGAACAAGGTGCTTTTGACTCGACATACACTAAAGAAAATCAACCTTAAAAAAAAGTAAAAAAATAAAAATTATAGAAATAATACAAAAAAGGGATTTAATTTCCCTTTTTTGTATGCTAAAAAGATTTTATAACGAATATTAATTAGAAAATAGTCAAACAAAGAAAATTAAAGAAACTAATAATATAAATAAATACTATTGGTTATGTTTAGTATAATTAATATTTGTCTATAATGGTAAAAATTTAATTTGATTATAGGGCTTTTATTTGGAGAATAAAAGACAAATACTTGCATAATTTTTATTAGGTGATATGTGTGAAAAAAATATTTATTTTCTTTTTATTCTTTTTTTCAGTAACAATAGTATATGCTGAAGATATCGAAGACTTAGCTCCTAATGCTAAAGCAGCAATTATGATCGAAGCATCAACTGGGGAAATTTTATTTCAAAAAAACGCTCATGAAAGACTTGCACCTGCATCGATGACAAAGATGATGAGTATGCTTTTAATTATGGAAGAAATAGAAAAAGGTAATTTAAAATGGGACGAGAAAATAACTGCTTCTCCTTATGCTTCTAGTATGGGTGGAAGTCAAATCTTTTTAGAGCCCGGAGAAAAAATGACCGTGACAGAGATGCTAAAAGGCATAGCTATCGGCTCGGGAAACGACGCTACTGTCGCTATGGCCGAACGAGTAGCGGGAAGTGAAGAATCTTTTGTTAAAAAGATGAATGATAAAGTAAAAGATTTAGGGCTAAAAGATACCCATTTTTCTAATGCTACTGGGTTAGATATCGATAATCATTACTCGAGTGCCTACGATATGTCGATAATTGCTAAAGAATTAGTTAAACACGAAAAAATATTAGAATTTACCGGAACTTATGAGGAGTACTTACGAAAAGATAGTTCTAGTCCGTTTTGGCTCGTCAATACTAATCGCCTTGTCAAGTTTTATCAGGGAGTAGATGGATTAAAGACTGGTTTTACCGATACGGCAGGCTATTGTCTTACCGCGACTGCTAAAAAAGATAATATGCGCTTAATCACAGTAGTTATGAATGAACCTAGTAGTAATGAAAGAAGTGCCGATACTACTAAAATGCTCGATTATGGTTATAATATTTATATGGTTAAAAATATTATCAGTAAAAATACAATGATTCAGAAAGCTAAAGTAGAATTAGGAAAGGAATTAGAAGCCGATATTGTTCCTAAAGAGGCTATTACTATTTTGAGTAAAAAAAGTGAAAATTCAAGAAATATAACTTATGAAGCTAAGATTGATAAAATAATTGCTCCTGTTAAAGTAGGAGATAAAGTAGGAATAATTGATATTATCGAGGATGGTAAAAAGATATCTTCAATTGATGCAACCGTAAGTAAAAATATAGATAAAGCAGATTTTTTCACTGTTCTAATGCGAAATATTCGCGATATTTTGACAGAAGGTCTAAATTTTTAGATCTTTTTTTATTTTTTTTCGTAAAACTTGGGAATTTTTGAAAAAAAAGTTGTATATAAGTATGAAGGAGGAAAAAGATGAAAAAAATAATATTAGTTGCCTTTATTTTTATCATCAGTTTATCTAGAGTACATGCTCTAGAATATTTTTGGAGTGATGAGAAGATAGACGGACGAGAAATATTGGCAGAAGAAAAGAGATTTCGATTTTATCGAGAGGAAAAAGAAGGGGATTATTTTAAGAAAGGAGAGGTAAATGATAAATATGATTATGAAGATAATGATGACATAATTTATCGTAATATTGGCGATTATAAAGATAGCTGCTCGGCTGGGAATGATAATGTTATTGTCGAAAAAAAGATAGTATACCCTTATAAGATTATTCCAAAGGCAAAATATTTAAAATTAGGAAATATACCAAGTAATTTGAATATTAAAAAGATTGATATTTATTATAATGAGGAGAAAGTAAGCTACGATATAAAAAACTGTACTACTTGTAGCGGCACTACAATTAAAGCTGGCGGTAGTATGTCGATAGTTTTTGACGAGCCATTAACTGTAGGAAATATTAGGCTTGTCGTCGAACAGGAAAATACTAATAGCTTTGCTTATTATGCTTATTTCTATGACGAAAATTCTATACAGATAATTAATAAAATACTATCATCAATGAAGAATGAATATTTGATAGATGATTATAGTTATCAATATAATAATTTCAAAGAGACATATTATTCAGATGAGAAGGTAGAGAGGGATTATGTTAAATACCCTTTGGAAGAAAAGGAAATGTGTATCGAAAAAGAAATATTGACATACCGCTACAATTTAAATAAAAAGTATTATGATAATAATTATCATACTTCGGTGGATGATTCTTCGTACGTAAAGGATGAAGCTGATTATAAAGTATACTACAAATACTTAAAGCTAGAAGATGAAATTATTCCCGAGGAAGATTCGAACGATCTAGAACTTAATTCTGGCAATAATATTCCTTCTGAAATATTAGATGAGAAAGCTTTTGAGGAAGTAGTGGAAACTGGTTATAAAGGACATGGGAAAAGAAAATTAGCTTATCTTTTGTCTCTAATTCCCCTTTTAATTTCGGGAATTATTGTCATATTCATAGTAAAAATGCAAAAAATGTCGAATTAAACTTTTGTCTACATTTGTCGAAACGGTATAATTAAAACTAAAAATATGCTAAATTATAAACGAGGTGAAGAAAGAGTGTTAAAAACTAGTATGGAGTTTCAAAGAGGTATACTTTTTATAAGAGTGAAAGGTGATTTAAATAAAAATACGATTAAGAATGTTACATTTGATGATTTTAAATATATTGTTTTAAATATCAACGATATGTACTCAATAGATAGTTACAGTATCGATTATATAAATAAATTATATCGAATATTTGAAAGAAAAAAAGCTAAGATTATTATCTGTGATAAATTTAATGCTTCTAAAAAGTTATTAAAAGAAATACCTAAAATAGATAATGAATATGATGCCTTTAAATTATTTGAAAGGATGATTTAGATGAATAAATATGATGAAGTCATTGATGCTTGTAGTGGAATGGTCTATATGATAATAAAGAAATATTTTTATAACTATGATGTCGAAGATCTTTATCAAGTAGGAATAATAGGAATAATAAAAGCTTATGATAACTATAAAGAAGGACAAAATGCTAAATTTTCAACTTATGCATTCAAGTATATTTACGGAGAAATTTATGCTTATATAAATAAGAGTAGAATGATTAAAGTATCGAAAGAAAATGCTACTTTGCTTAAAAAAATTAACGAAGCTAGAAGTATTTTAAGTCAGCATCTCATGAAAGAACCTAATATTTTAGAATTAGCTAGTTTCCTCGAAGTAGAACCAGATATTATTTCTTCAGTATATAATTTATCGCTGGGAACGGAAAGTATCGATAGAGTAATTTATAATGATGGAAAAGATATTACTTTAAAAGAAACTATTCAAGATAAAAAAGATTACTACGATATAGATATTATGTTACTTAGAGAGGAACTACAAAATCTTCCTCCCGAAGAAAAAAGAATTATTTATCTGCGCTATTATGAAGATAAGACACAGAGTGAAGTAGCTAATATATTAGGCAAAAATCAAGTTAGTATCTCGCGAAGTGAGAAAAAAACACTCAAAAAAATACAAGAACATTATCAAAATGCTGCATAAATTACCAAAAAATGGCAAAATAAGGCAAAATGTAAACAAATAGGTTACATAAAAAAGAGAAAATATATGAGACAATTAAATCAAGGTGGTTACATGAAAAAGAAAAACAAAGATGATATTTATGAAGTTATTGCAAGTAATATTAAATTCTATCGTAAAGAGAGAAAAATGACGCAAGCTGAATTAGCCGAGAAAGCAGAGTACTCACATGAGTTTATCCGCCGAATCGAGGCACCAAACACAACGAAAAACTTTTCGATAGATGCAGTAAGTAATATTGCTAATGCACTTGACATTGATGTATCGTTACTTTTTGAAAAAAATAAATAGTCAAATATGATTATTTATTTTTTTGTTGTAAAAATGACCTAAGAAAATTTTAAATATCTAAATTATATATGTTTTCAAAATAAAATAAATATGATACAATTAGTAAGAAGAGGAATGAAGATGAATGATTTAAAATTGCAGAAATTATATAATTATTTAAAAGGTGCATTTAATGTAAAAATAAGACTATCTAAAAATCGATATGCCGATATTCAGAGTATCGATATTTGGAATTATCTTAAAATTAATAAATGGTCCAAAGATAAAAATCTATCGATATCAGAAATGGTAAATGATATAATTTCTGTCGATGCAAGTAAAGTTATGGACTTTATTAAAAAATCTTCACAAGAAAAAGAAATAAAATTATCATAGAATGGAGAAACTAAAATGAAAATAATTTTAATATTGCTGGGAGTGATATCTCTAATTAGTTTAATTGTTTGTATCAAATGTAAAGGTAAAAAAATAAAGACTGCTTTAGGATTTTTATTATGTCTAATTGTTATGTTTACCTCTGCATATTTAATTGTACCTATTTTTAAAAATATTAAATATGGATTGGATTTACAGGGAGGATTTGAAGTTCTATATGAAATAGAAGCTTTAGATGGTAATACTCTCGATAGTGATATGGTATATAATACTTATAAGGCTATTTTAAAGAGAGTTGATATTCTAGGCGTCAGTGAACCGGAAATTACTATCGAAGATGGTAATAAAATAAGAATAGCTCTTGCGGGTATATCTAATAAAGATGAAGCAAGAGAAGTGATAGGTAAGGCTGCAGTGTTAACTTTTCGAGATTATAATGATAATCTTCTTATGAATTCGGATGTTTTAGGTGGTACTGCTAAAGTAGTTACTGATAAATATGGAAGACCCGCTGTCAGTCTACCTATAAAAGATACCAATAAATTTTATCAGGTGACAAGTGAAGTAAAAGACATGGAGCATAATATTATAGTTATCTGGCTCGATTTTTCAGTTGGGGAAGATTCTTTCTTCAAAGAAGAGGGAAAATGTGGCTCTCTTTCTAGCTCGAAATGCCTATCGGCCGCTAGCGTGAATGAAGCCTTTGCATCTGATGTTATTATTCAAGGTAATTTTACAGCTGAAGAGGCAAAGTCATTAGTTGAACTTATTAATTCTGGTTCTTTGCCAACTAAATTAAACGAAATATCATCACGTACAGTAGAAGCTACGTATGGTTCTTCTTCACTTGAGAAAACTTTATTTGCTGGAGTTATCGGTTTGATTTTAGTAATTGTCCTTCTAATTATCATATATAAGTTTAGTGGCTTTATAGCGGGTATGGCACTTACATTATATACAATGCTTTCCTTTTTAGTATTTTATCTAATCGAAGGAACATTAACTCTTCCTGGAATAGCGGCCATGTTACTGGGAATAGGTATGGCAGTTGATGCTTCGATTATTACTTTTGAACGTATCAAAGACCAGTTAAAAATAGGTAAAGGCCTCTTGTCATCAGTAAAGATTGGTAATAGAGAGTCTTTGTCTAGTATCATCGATGCTAATATAACGACGATAATTGTAGCAATAATTCTCTTCATTTTCGGTGAATCTTCCGTAAAAGGCTTTGCTACTATGTTAATAATTAATATTATTTTAACTGTAATAATTCTCGTCTTTCTATCTAAGTATATTATCTATTTATTTGCTAAAATTGGTTACTTCGATAAAAAACCATATCTATTTATTGGTTTATCTAAGAAGAAAATCATTCCAAGTAAAGATGTACGCATTCCTTTCCAAAATATCGATTTTGTCAAATCTCGAAAGGTTCTTTTACCAATTATTTTAGTAGTTCTTCTCGGAGGAATGGCTTATTCGGTGATGACAAAGTTTAATTTTGCCGTCGACTTTACTGGCGGTACTAGTATTACTGTCAATAGCGGCGAAGATATTTCTTTGGGTGATGATTATCACATTCGTAAAATAAATAAAAATAATGATACCGTAACTATCGTTATCGAAGAAAAACTTAATAAAGATGAAATCAATGCTTTGACAGATAGTCTCGAAGAAAAATACCATGCTTCTACTAATATTTTTGTCGTTTCTGATATGGTAAAAAAAGAATTAATTAAAAATGCTATTATTGCCCTTTTAATTTCTTTTGTCGGTATTATTATCTACGTTAGTATTAGATTCAAATTTAATTATGCTATTTCTGGTATTATAGCATTAATTCATGATGTAATTATGACTATTATCTGTTTTGGAGTATTAAAACTAGAAATAAATTCTATTTTTATCGCCGCTATCTTAACTATTATCGGTTATTCGATTAATGATACGATTGTTACTTTTGATATGGTGCGAAAGAATTATCAAAATAAAAAAGATGTTACCAAGAAAGAATTGGAAAGTATTGTCAACGATTCGGTAAGATTAACTTTTTTCCGTACAATTATGACGACCGTGACGACTATTATTCCTGTCATATCTTTGATAATTTTTGGTTCAAAAGAAATATTTAACTTTAATATTGCTGTATTAATTGGTTTTGTATGTGGTACTTTCTCTTCAATATTTGTATCTAATCAATTATGGATTATCTTTGAAGGAATTAAAATATCGAGACCTAAAAAAGAAAAAAATAATCGCGAAGAAGTTGAAGAAATAAAAATTAAAGGAATAAACTGTTAAGAAGGAAGATAATCATGAGTAAAAAGACAGTCAATATTACTATTGATGATTTAATTAAAAAAATAAGTATCTATGATTCTAATCTTGATGATTTAGCTCTTATAAGGAGAGCTTACGAATATGCTCTAAAGAAGCATTTCGGGCAGAAGAGAATTTCCGGAGAAGATTATATTCTCCATCCATTAAATGTAGCGGACATTTTAACCGAAATATCCGCTGACGCCGAATGTATTTCGGCGGCTCTTCTTCATGATACTATTGAAGATTCTGATGCTACCAAAGAGGAAATTGAAGCATTGTTTGGTAAAGAAATAGCTCTTTTAGTTGATGGTGTTACGAAAATTAATAAGATAAATTTTAACTCTGATTCTGAAGCTTCGGCTGCTAATCAACGTAAGATTTTGGTCGGTTTATCGGAAGATGTTCGGGTAATTATTATCAAACTAGCTGATCGTCTTCACAATATGCGAACTCTTCACGTCCTATCGGAAGAAAAGCAAAAAAAGAAGGCTAAAGAGACACTGGAAATATTAACTCCCGTAGCACATAGATTAGGAATTTATAAAATAAAAAGTGAGCTCGAAGATTTATCACTTAGATATTTAAAACCTGATGCTTATTTTGATATCGTCGAAAAATTAAATCAAAAGAAAGCGGAGCGAGATGAAGTAGTTAATAAAATGCTAAATGATGTCTCGTCACTTCTTACCGAACATAATATACCTCATGAAATAAAGGGAAGAAGTAAGAGTATATATAGTATTTACAACAAGATGTCGAAAGGAAAACGCTTCGACGATATATACGATATTTTAGCTCTACGTGTCTTTGTCGATACCGAACAGGAATGTTATCTTGCACTGGGACTTATTCATTCTAAATATAAGCCTGTTCCTAAAAGATTTAAAGATTATATTGCAATGCCGAAGACAAATCTCTACCAGTCACTTCATACGACTGTCTTTGGTATTGATGGTAATCTTTTTGAAATTCAAATTAGAACTTATGAGATGGATAAAATAGCGGAATTTGGTATTGCTTCACATTGGTCTTATAAAAGTGGTGTCGATGCTTCGAAAATAGCTAAAGATGGAATGGAAGAGAAACTTCAAATTTTTCGTAGTATTATCGAATTAAATGAAGATTCGTCGACACCGGAAGAATTTGTGACTTCAGTCAAGAAAGATATTTTATCGGACGAAGTGATTTATGTCTATACACCGAAAGGAGACGTAATCGAACTTCCGACTGGTTCAACTCCTGTCGATTTTGCATACAAAGTTCATAGTGAAGTTGGAGACCATATTGTCGGGGCCATTGTCAATGATAGTATCGTCCCTCTAGACTATAAGCTAAATAATGGCGATATAATTAAAGCCAATACTAATAAAGCTTCTAAACCTAATAAAGATTGGCTAACCTTTGTAGCTACTTCGGGAGCGAAAAATAAAATACGATCTTATTTTAATCGACTTGAAAAAGATGACAATATCGAAAAAGGAATGACTCTTTTAGAGAAAGCCTTAAAGAAGCAAGAAATTCCTTATTCCGAGTTTTTTACTAATAAAAATGTCGATCTTATATTGTCAGAATTAAAAGAAAAAGATTTAGATTCTCTCTATATCGATATAAGTCTCGGTAAATATACGCCAATTAGTGTTATTCGAATTATTACTAATAGAGACAAAACGAAGAAAGAACTATCTAGTAAAATAAAAGAGACTACTAATTATACAAAGAAAAGAAGTAGTGAAAACGATATCTTAGTTGAAGGTATGAGTGAGATAAAAGCTTCTATTAGCGATTGCTGCAAGCCAGTGCCGGGCGACAATATTATCGGGTATATCACTCGTGGCTTTGGTATTACAATTCATCGTACTAGTTGCCATAATATTGTCGATACTGAAGAGCGTTTAATCGCGGTCAAATGGAATAAGAACATAACCAAAAAATATGCTACTGATATTCTTATTTACACTAATGCTAACGACAATCTTCTCGATATCATTACGAAAGCTTCGACTAGTAATATTATAATTGATAGTATTTCGACAATTAACAAAAGCAATTATAAGGTATACAGTATGGTCGTTCTAGTAGAAAATAAAGAAAAATTGGAAAAATTTATGAATGATTTGAAAAATTTAAACTTTGTAAATATGGTAGAAAGGGCTATGAACTGATGCGGGTTTTAGTTCAGAGAGTATTAGAAGCTAAAGTTAGAGTAAATGGTAAGACGGTAGGTGAAATAGGTAAGGGACTTCTCTTATTTGTAGGTTTTACTGATACTGATACTAGTAAAGAAATAAATTATCTCGTCGATAAAGTAATTAATCTTCGCATTTTTGATGATGAAAATGGTGTCATGAATAATTCTCTCTTAAATATTGGTGGTAGTATCTTATCAGTAAGTCAGTTTACATTATATGCTGATACTAGTAAAGGCCGAAGACCTTCCTATGTAAAAGCTCTAAATGGTAATGATGCCTGTAAATTATATGATGAATTTAATCAAAAACTAAGTAATAAGGGACTTAAAATTCAAACAGGTATATTTGGAGCAGATATGAAAGTTTCATTAATAAATGATGGTCCTGTTACTATTATGCTCGAAAAAGAAGCGGTATAAGAAAGTGGAAATGAGGTATTGTCGTGAAGAAAAAAAGAAAGAAAAGGATAGCTAAACTAATTGTCATTTCTTTATTGCTAGTAGGAGTACTAGTATACAATAACTATAAAGATGAGATTGATAATTTTCTACTTAAAGCTACTTTTGCGGAAAGTTATGTCATAACTGATCTTCCCGAATATCAAGGAGAGCCTTATATATATATAAATAATAATATTCCCGATTTTACTGAAGAAGAAATAAACACAAATTCTTTTGAAAAATATAGTGATTTAGATATTCTCGGAAGATGTGGTCCGGCGAGTGCTAACATATCTAAAGAGCTGATGCCTACTAAAGATAGAGAGTCGATCGGAATGATAAAGCCATCGGGCTGGCATACAGTCAAATACGATATTGTCGATGGAAAATACTTATATAACCGCTGCCACTTAATTGGCTATCAGCTAACTGGCGAAAATGCTAATGAAAAAAATTTAATTACGTGTACTAGGTATATGAATACTGTCGGTATGCTAGAATTTGAAAATCAAGTTGCAGATTACATAAAGAGAACGGATAACCATGTCCTATATCGTGTTACACCTATTTATAAAGAAAATAATCTTCTTGCAACAGGAGTACAAATCGAAGCTTTATCGGTCGAAGATAATGGAAAAGGTATAAAGTTTAATGTCTTTGTCTACAACGTACAAGATGGAATAACAATCGATTATAAGACGGGAGAAAGTAGCCTAGCTAATTAAACTTTTTTATTTTAAATAACTATAAAATAATATTAATCTATAAGGAGTATCATGAAAAGTTATGTATTAATAATTCCTAATAAAATAAAAAAATTTATTATTAAAAAAGTTCGGGAAAAATATTTTAATTACGATATAAAGTTCTTATCGATCGAAGAATTTATTAAGAGATGTACTTTTGACTATGATAATCAAGCTGTTTATCACGTTATGAAGAAATATCAAATGAAGTATAGCTCTGCTTCGGTCTATTTGAAAAATTTACCATATATTGACGATAAAATAATTAATTCAAAAATGGAGTTTTTAAAAGAGATAAAGAAAGATTTAGATGATAAAAAACTTCTCAAGTATGATTATCTTTTTAAAGAGAGTATTAAAAATAAAGAAATAGTTTTATATGGTTACGATTATTTAACTAAATATCAAAAGAAAATTCTCTCTAATTATAATTACCGAGAGATAAAGATAACCAAAGTATCATATAATCTAGATAAAATATTTCATGCTGCCAGTATCGATGATGAAGTAATATTTGTTGCGAATAAAATATCAGAATTAATTAAGAATAATGTTGCCATTAATAATATAAAAGTTATTTTATGGAATGAATATGAAGAAGTAGTAAGCCGAATATTCGAACTATATCATCTACCAATTAGCATTAAAAGAACTTCGCTATATTCATCTTATACGTGTAAGAAAGTATTAAATAATTTAGGTAATTTAGAGGCCGTTCTCGAAACTATCGAAGATAGTCCTCTATACGAAAAAATTATAAATGTTTTAAATAATTATAGTTTTATAGAAAATAAAGAAGAAGTAAGAGAACTAATCGAGAATGACTTTAAGAAAACGTATATTACTAATCAAATTAGAGATGGTATCGAAGTAGTTTCTCTAGATAGTTATTTTAGTGATGATGATTATGTTTTTCTCTTAGGTTATAATAAAGAGAATCTTCCTAAAGTTCAAAAAGATGATGATTATTTTAATGACCGAGAAAAAATTACTTTAAATCTCGATACGAGTACTGAAATTAATATTTTAGAAAAAGAAAAAACTATTAGTAATATTCGAAGTATTAAAAATTTAACTATTACAACTAAAGATTATAGTAGTACTGCAAATTATACTATAAGTGATCTTTTTGATTCTCTCCAAATAGTTGAAATAGAAAATAATACTTATGTAAATAGTGTAATTATGAATAAAATTTTTCTTACCGAAAAGTTAGACAATTTAGTAAACTATAATATTAAAGATAAAGATTTAGATTTACTATATAGTAACTATAGTAGTGTCCCCTATAGAAAATATAGTAATAAATTTACTGGTATCGAAAAAGATAATCTTTATAAAAAATTAAAAAATAAACTATTACTATCATATTCTTCGTTAAATAATTATAATCAGTGTAAGTTTAAATTCTATATAGCAAGAATTTTGGAAGTAAAAAGTGGCCGTGATGATTTTTCTAAACTTATCGGCAATGTCTGCCATTATGTTTTATCTAAAATTGATAAAGAAGATTTTACTATTTCTAAATATTTCGATCAATACTTACGAGATGAAAATAAGCTGGAATTAACTAACCGAGAAAAGTTTCTTCTCGATTGCCTTAAAGATGAACTTGCTTTCATTATTGATACGATTAAGAAACAGCTTACATACACAACTTTCGATCAGAAATTATATGAAAAAGAAGTATATGTAAATATCGATAAAAAGATTAAAGTTTCATTTAAAGGTATTATCGATAAACTTCTATATAAAGAAGAAGATAACACTACCTTTATCGTAGTAATTGACTATAAGACTGGTAATCCAAGCCTCAAATTAAAAAATATTAAATATGGTCTCGATATGCAATTACCAATTTATTTGTACTTATCGTCCAATTTAAATTTTCCAAATATGCAAATTGTCGGCTTCTATCTTCAGAAAATTTTAAGTAATAATATCAATAATAAAAAAGATTATGACGAAGCTCGTGAAGATAGTTTAAAACTCGAAGGTTACTCGCTAGATAATCAAAATATACTATCGAAATTTGACAAGACATATAGTGATTCAAAATTGATAAAAGGAATGAAAGTTACGGCGAATGGTGATTTTTATAAAAACAGTAAAGTTTTAAGTGAAGAGGAGATTAGTAATCTTTTAAAGGCAGTCACTACCTCTATTGATGATTCGATCGATAATATTTTAGAGGCCGATTTTGAAATAAATCCTAAAGTAATTAATGGTGAAAATGTCAGCTGTTCTTTTTGTGAATATCGAGATATTTGTTACCGTCGAGAAGAAGATATTAATTACATAAATGATGAAGAGAAAGAAGATGAAGAAAATGCCGTTTCAAACATTTGAAAACCACTACTCGGAAGTTGTTCTTCCAAATGGGAAATCCCTTAAATTATACGATATGGCTAATTATCATGGAACGATTATGCAAAGAAATATAAATGGTATTGATAGAGTAATAAAAGATAGTGCTACTTTGACATACGAAATTACTGACAACGTATTTATTTGGGCTGATAAGAATGGTAATGCCGCTAATTTAATTCTTTTTGATAATGGTAGATTATCACCTGAAGAAGATAGTAAGCTAACAAATGAGTTTAATGAAGGAATAATATCACTATCTGTTCCAGATACTGATGGTGCTCTATATGTAGATCTTTCCTCACTCGTATTTTCTTCGTTTATGAATTATGAAGCGACTGCAAAAATAAACGATAAAATTATGGATGAGTTAAGAAAATTTCCAAGTGAAAAAGTGAAAGGAAGGTGAGACAAATGGATTCTTATATTTTTTGTTATTGTAAGACAAATCGACTTGAAAATATTTTTTCATTTCATACTACTTCTACTGAATTTTATATTGATAATATTGGTAGTATTTACAATCTTATCGATTATATAAATAATATAAATTCAACTGATAGTAGAATATCTTTTGCAGGTTTTAAAGGAAATCAAATAGCTAAAGTTATTTCCTATGTTATGCCTTCGAAAGAAATAACTATGTCAGATACATACGATACTTTTGTTATAAGAAACAAAAAATCTAAAGTGAGAGGGATTAAAAATGCCAAGTTGGACTGATGAACAAAGAGATGCTATCTATAAAGATAATTCTAATATAATTGTCTCGGCAGGAGCAGGATCGGGAAAGACGGCTGTCCTAACTGAAAGAGTCCTCGAAAAAGTAAAGAGAGGAATTTCTCTTAAGAATCTTCTCATTTTAACTTTTACTAATATGGCTGCGAAAGAAATGCGCGAAAGAATAGAAAGTAAATTAAAAAAGGAAGGTTTAACTGAAGAATTAAAAAACTTACCTTCAGCCGATATTGTAACTTTTGATGCCTATGCCTTGTCACTAGTTAAAAAGTATCATTATGTGTTAAATGTCTCTAAAGATATTGGTATTATTGAACCAACTGTCATAGAATTACAAAAAAGAAAAATTCTTGAAGAGATTTTTGAAGATTTATATTCAAGTAAAGATGAAACTTTTTTATCTTTAATAAAAGAATACTTTTTAAAAGATGATAGAGAGCTATTTTCGTTCATATTGTTAGTAAATAGTAAATTAGATTTAAAGAGTAACAAACTAGAATATTTAGATAATTATTTAGATTTAACTTTTAATGATAATAAAATCGAAGATGATATTGCCTTATTTAGATCTGAACTATTAAAGTTAATTACTAAAATAGCTAATTATCTCGAAAATATCGACGACCAGGATTATTTAAATAAATTAGAAGAAGCATTAAATCCTCTACTGAATAGTAAAAGCTATGATGAAATAAAGGCTAATCTCGAAGTAAAACTTCCTATTGCCAAAGGAGTATCTGATATTACTAAGAAGTATAAAGATAAAATTACCAATACAATTAAAGAACTAAAAGACTTAACTGTTTATACTGAAGAGAAAGAGATAAAAAATAGTATTTTAATTACTAAAAATTATATCGAAGTAATAATAGATATTATTAAAAAATTAGATAGTAAAGTAAATGAATATAAAGAAAAATATGATTACTACGAATATCATGATATATCAAATTTAGCTATTAAGCTCGTTCGTGAAAATTTATCAATTCGTGAAAATATTAAAAATAATTTAAATGAAATTTTAATTGATGAATATCAAGATACAAGTGATATTGAAGAAGAATTTATTTCTTATATAGCAAATAATAATGTCTATATGGTCGGTGACATAAAACAGTCAATCTATCGTTTTAGAAATGCTAATCCATACATATTTAAGAATAAATACGACAAGTATAGTAAAAATATTGATGGTATTAAGATTGATTTAACTAAAAATTTTCGGAGTAGGGAAGAAGTAGTATCTAATATCAACCTCTTCTTCAATAGAATTATGGATGATGAGATAGGGGGAGCTTCATATACTGAAAGTCACCAGATGATATTTGGCAATAATGCCTATATTACTGATGGATTTAATAATCAAAACAATAATTTTAGTGTCTATACTTATCCCGCTGATAAAATATTTAAAAAAGAAGAAATAGAAGCATTTATTATTGCTAGTGATATTAAAAATAAGATAGATAATAATTATAAAGTATTTGATAATAAACTAAATCAAAATAGAAATATTAACTATAGTGATTTTGCTATTTTAATTAGTAATAGTAAAAACTTTGAATTATTTAAAAAAATTCTCGAATATCAAAATATTCCTACCAGTATTGTAAAAACGAGTAACTTAGTAGATAGTGAAATTATAATGATAATAAAAAATATTATCGGTTTGATAATCAAGATAAAAGAGAAAGTATTTGATGCGGAGTTTAAAAAACTATTTATTTCTCTTGGCAGAAGTTTTCTCTTTAATATTCCCGATAATGAATTATTTAATTATTATGCTAAAGGTAACTTTGATGACAGCAGTATATATAAGATAACTTCTAATATATCAGATGTAGCTGATGATATACCGCTAGATAAACTTATAGATATTATTATTGAAAATTATGATTTCTATAATAAATTAATTTTAATAGGTAATTATCATACTAATATAACAATAATTGAAAAATTAAAAGAAGTGACAAAAAATTTAATTGGTTTAGATTATTCTATTTATGAATATTATAACTATCTTGAAGATATTATTAAAAATAATTTAAAAATTGAATATCAAATTAATGATACTAATAGTAATACAGTAAAGATTATGACAATTCATGCTTCTAAGGGATTAGAATTTGGCCTTTGTTACTTTGCTGGATTATATAGTAAGTTTAATATTAGTGATGCTATAAGTAAATTTTCTTATGATGAAAAGTATGGTCTAATTATTCCATATAAAGATAAATTTATAAAAAATACTATTTATCACTATTTGAGCTATCGTAGCTACGTAAAGGAAAATATCAGCGAACAGATAAGACTATTTTATGTGGCTCAGACGAGAGCAAGAGAAAAGATGATTTTTCTTCTTCCGCAAAATAATAAAGAAAAAAATAATATTTGTACGAGTATTATCGATATTGACATAAGAAGAAAGTATAATTCTTTTGCTAGTATATTGTATTCTCTCGAAGGAATAATAAAAGATAATTATAATTATATTGATTTGGAAACTTTAAATTTAACTAAAAAATATAATCTTATTAAGAATAATAATTATCAAAAAGAACTACATATAATAGATAAAAAAATTGATGTTTCGGAAATTGCTATTGATACTAAAGAGGATCTAAATAAGGCTTTTTCTAAAAAAATAACTAGACTTGTCACAAAAGATAAGGAACATGCTATGGAATATGGAAAAAGAATTCATGAAATATTCGAAATGATTGATTTTAATAATCCTAATTATTACTTACTTAGTTCGAAAGAGAGAGAGTATGTAAGTAACTTTATTAATATAATAAATATTAAAGATGCTAATATATATAAGGAATATGAATTTATTTATGATAAAGATGATACTACTTATCATGGAATTATTGACCTTATGCTCGAATATAGTAGTAAAATTAAGATAATTGATTATAAATTAAAAGATATTACTGATGAAGAATACTTAAAACAATTAAATGGGTACAAAGATTATATTTTTAGTATTTTTCATAAACCGGTAGAAATATATTTATATTCAGTAATGGAAAATACTCTTCAAAAACTATAAAAAAATAGTGAATAATCTTTCTATTTGTGATATAATTATATAGAAAGATTTTCTGCCAAATTAGTTTAGTGGTAAAACAAGGCCCTCGTAATGCTTAGAGGTAAGTTCGATTCTTACATTTGGCACCATTATTTATGCAAGGATGGCGGAATAGGTAGACGCGCTACTTTGAGGGGGTAGTGGCTGTAATGGCCGTGGGAGTTCAAATCTCCTTTCTTGCACCAGAAAGATACTAAACTCGGACTTTTTAAATTATTTGATAAGTTCGAGTTTTATTATTCAATAATTTATGACATAATAATCTTAGTAATTGAGGGGGGAAAATATGAATAAAGAAATAATAAAATCAGAAATTAATGTGAATAATAATAAAATTAATGTAATAAGAATAGGAAATAAAGAATATATTTCTCTTACAGATTTGGCTAGATATGCAGATAATGATGAACCAAGACTTCCTATTAGGGATTGGATGAGAAGCAAAGAAGTAATTTCTTATTTAGGATTATGGGAAAGTATACATAACGAAAATTTTAAAGGGGGCGAATTCGACACGTTTAAAAATGAAGCTGGAAGTAACACTTTTAAAATGCCGTCTCTTGGTTAAGCCCTGAGTTTAAATTGTATGTTATTCAAGAATTTCAAAGATTAAAGAAAAACGAAGCATATCAAAATAAAATTGATTGACATGCTAATAGAGTTTTAGCAAATGTAAGCTATGTAGTTCATACAGATGCTATTAAAAGTATAATTGTACCTACTTTAACTGAAAAACAAAAGAAATTTGTATATGCAGAAGAAGCATTAAGCATTTAAATATGTAACTGATGAAGCAGCTGAAGATTTTTATAGAACAAAAAAGATGATGATTTGAGAGATAATTTGATTAAAAATAACAGATATGTGATAAAATAAATAATTAAGAAACTTTATTCAATGATAGAAAGGATGTGATTCATGAATAAAGACAATATAAAAGCCGAAATAATAGTAAAAGGGCAAAAAGTTAATGTTATGATAATTGATAATAAAGAATATATATCGCTAACTGATTTAGCTAGATATGTAAATAAAGAAGATCCATCTGGTGTTATAAGAAACTGGATGTCAAATAAAAACTCATTTGAATTTTACTCATTGTGGGAAGAAATAAATAATCCTAATTTTAATTCCGTGGAATCCCACGTAATTAAAAATGAAGAAGTTCCATATAACAGATTTACTATGACACCTAAAAGATGGAAAGAAAAATTTAATGCTATTGGTATAGTTCCAAGTAGCGGTAAATATAGTCAAGGAACATTTGCTCATTCTGATATTGCTTTTGAATTTGCAAGTTGGCTTTCTCCTGAATTTAAACTTTATTTAATTACTGAATTTGAAAGATTAAAGAAAAACGAAGCATATCAAAATAAAATTGATTGGCATGCTAATAGAGTTTTAGCTAAAGTAAGCTATGTAGTTCATACAGATGCTATTAAAAGTATAATTGTACCTACTTTAACTGAAAAACAAAAGAAATTTGTATATGCAGAAGAAGCAGATGTTTTAAATGTTGCTTTATTTGGAATGACTGCTAAAGAATGGAGAGAAAGTAATCCTGAAATAGCAGATAAAGGAAATATTAGAGATTATACTGATTTACTACATTTAGTTATCTTAAATAATCTTGAAAATATTAATGCCGAATTAATTGAAATGAAAATACCACAAAGTGACAGACTTACTAAATTAAATAACATAGCAAGAAAGCAAATGGAACTATTAAAAAATAACAAGTCATTTAACAATCTTAAATATATTGAAAATAAAGTAAATAGCAAACAAGCTTTGCCATTATAATAATAAAAGATGTCAGGTAAATTTTACTTGGTATCTATTTTTGTTTTTTATATTTATTCATTATTATAAAAATAGTAGTTAAAATAACGATACATGAAATTAGAATAATATATATCATACTAGACAGTGTAATTAATTTTTTTGTTCTTTTTTTATTTAAATTAGTTTGCTACTAATACATCTACTAGTTTACTTTGATAGTATTTTGTGATATACTTTTAATAGAATTGAGGGCAAATATGAATAATAAATATGATGAAGAAGACAATAATTATGTTCCTAGACATTCCAATACTTATAAAGACTATAATAGTGTTTTTAATACTATGGATAATATTGAAAATAATGAAGATAAAGATATAAAAAACAGTGATGATTTTTTTAATAGTCATAAAGTAGTTAGTGCTGTAGATGATAATCATGGCGGCAATAAAGCTTCTGATATACCATTAAAAAAGAGCAGTATTTCTATAGATAAAAAAGTAGTTACTGAAAATAGTAAAAAAAAAGTAAGGAGAAAAAAGAGAACTCTAAAAAAATGGGTATGGGAAGTATTTATTATAATTTTTGTTATTATAATCATTTTGTCGGCTTTAAAAATCTTTTTTTGGAGTAAAGACAATAGTAATACTGGTAAAATTATCGATAAGATAAGTGATGACGTTGATGTTGTCGAACAAGAAGATGACGATAATACAGAACTTATTGGTGAAGATGAAGATAAATCAAGTGACTATTGGTATTATATAACTTTTCCATTAATTAATGTCGATTTTACTGAACTAAAAAAGAAAAATGCCGATACTATAGGTTGGATAAATGTAAATAATACTAATATTAACTATCCATTCGTTCAAACTACTGATAATGATTACTATTTAAATCATTCCTTCGATAAGTCAAGTAACGAAGCTGGCTGGGTATTTATGGACTACCGCAATGACCAATATTTTAGTGATGAAAATACTATACTTTACGCTCACAGTAGGTTAGACAAGACAATGTTTGGCTCATTAAGTAAAGTCTTAAGTTCAAGTTGGTATTCTAACAAAGATAATCATATCATAAGATTATCTACCGAGACAGAAAATACATTATGGCAAATATTTTCCGTCTATAAAATTAAAGAAGAATCATATTACATAACGACAAATTTTGGAAGTACGAGCGATTATGAGGAATTTCTTAATACTTTAAAATCGCGAAGTATACATGACTTTAATACTAATCTTACTACTAGTGATAAAATATTAACTTTAAGTACCTGCTATTCAGATACTGAAAGAACTGTCGTTCATGCTAAATTAATTAAAAAAAGTTCAAAATAATATTTTGACTTTTTTTCTTTGATATGATAGTATATTAGCACGTAGAAAGAGGGAAATCTTATGGATTCTTTTAAAAAATTTGACGATATTATTATAACTGAGTTAGCAGCGGTCGAAATGCTAAGTAAATTAGCTGAATATGAAATATTTAATAAGAAAGTTCCCGACCATGAATTACTATCGATTAAAAGTTCATTTAAATCTTTTCTCAAAGACGAAGAAAAACTTTTAATGTCTTTGAGTGATGAAGAAAAAGAAATGTTAAATAAATATCTTATCTACCGAGCAAGATTATTTAAAAAAAGTAGTCAAAATAGTCCTCTGTTCTTGTCAATACCTAAAATTCTCGAACTAAAAGGAAATTCTTTAATTCAAGAAAAAAATGAATATATAGCTATGTTATTAGGAACAGAACAGAGAGATATCTTTTTATCGTTCATCGATGAATTATTAACTTTAAAAAATACTAGTAGTTTAAAAAAACCATTAATTCGTAGTAATATTGTAAATACTAAGTATGCCTGTATTTTAAGCTCGAATTATTTTTTCCAAAGAAGATTAATCGACCGCGATTTTTATACTCCATATAATTTGTATTTAGATTATCAAGGACTAGCTAATTTAGATGGTATGAGTAGTAGAGACTATACTGATATTAGAAATATTATCTCAATAAAGGAACTTTTTAAGATGACATCTAATAAGAATAACAAAATAGGTAATGAGTCAAATATAACAGATCTATTACTTATCAGAACAGCACTATGTATGATGAATCAAGATACTTTTAATGAACTTATGAGTGATGATATCTTTAGAAATATGATTACTAAGCGTCTATCTAGTGTATATGAAAATCCTAATGAATTATTAAATAAAGATAGAGAAAGACACCGAATTATATCGATCAAGATGTAAAATTAAAAGAAAATTAAAGAATATATTTAAAATATTCTTTTTTTGTGCTAAAATGATAAGGAGGTGTTTGAAGTGAAAGCAAATAGAACAATTACTAGAGAAAAAGCTATGACTATTTTGTATCAAGTTTTTTTATATAAAAAGAATAAAATTAATTGTAATGTAAAAGATGTTACTGACGAGATGTTAAGAGATATCGAGCCAGAAGAAAGAAAAAAAATTGATACAGAATTTTTAGAAAATCTAATAAATGGAGTTATTGACAATATTGAAGAAATAGATAAATATATTTTAAAATATTTAGAAAATTGGACGATTGAAAGACTTGGATTAACCGATCAAGCTATTATTAGAATTTCTGTATATGAGCTTATTTATACTGATACTCCTGATTTAGTATGTATCAACGAAGCTATTGAACTAGCTAAACGTTATTCAGATGAAAAAGTTGCTAAAATGATTAATGGTGTATTAGATAAGATATACCATGAGAGGGAAGATAATGGAAAATAGTAATTATATTACCGTTACTGAGATAAATAAATATATAAAAGAAATTATAAACGAAGATTTGCTTCTTCGAAAAGTATATATAAAGGGTGAAATTTCTAATTTTAAAGCGCATTCGAGAGGTCATTATTATTTTACTTTAAAAGATGAAAATAGCCGAATAGCGGCTGTGATGTTTGCCTTTAACAATCGTAATTTGAAATTTACACCATATGATGGAATGAAAGTTTTAGTAAGTGGTAAAATTGATGTCTACGAAGCTTCGGGCTCATATCAAATCTATGTTGAAGATATGATGGAAGATGGAATAGGGGCTTTATATGTAGCATTTGAAGAATTAAAGAAAAAATTATCAAAAGAGGGACTTTTTGACAAAGACAAGAAAAAGAAAATAAGAAGAGTTCCTAAAAGAGTCGGTATCGTAACTTCTCCTACTGGGGCGGCAATTAAAGATATACTTACTACTATTAAAAGAAGATTCCCCGTATGTGAAACTATTTTGTTTCCTGCTCTCGTCCAAGGAGAAGAAGCCGCTAAAGATATCGCTGCAAAGATAAAATTAGCAAATACATATAAAGATATTTATCAAATCGATACTTTAATAGTCGGTCGTGGCGGAGGTTCGCTCGAAGATTTATGGCCTTTTAATGAAGAAATAGTAGCAAGAGCTATCTATGAATCCGAATTACCTGTCATATCGGCAGTCGGCCATGAAATTGATATAACAATTTCTGATTATGTAGCGGATCTTAGAGCTCCGACACCTACTGCGGCAGGAGAACTTGCCGTTCCTGATATTAATACTATTATAACTTATTTAGATAATGCTACAGTAAGATGTTATAATTCACTTAAGAATATAATAAATGATAAGACAAAGAAACTAGATAATATAAAAAATACGTATATTCTATCTAAACCAACTTCTATTTATGAAGTAAAAGAACAAAAATTAGATATATTAATCGATAACTTAAATAGAGCTGTAAGTAGGGTTTTGGAAAATAATAAAATAAAATTATATACTATTAAAAATAGTTACATACTTAATAATCCAGATATTTTATATAAATATAGTAGTCAGAAGTTAGAGCATATTATTTCGAAGTTAAATGTTTTAAATCCTCTCAATACGTTAAGTAGAGGTTATACAATGACTAAGAAAGATGGTAAAATAATATCGAGTATTAAAAATGTTAAAAGAGACGATATTATCGACATTGAATTTAAAGATGGTAGGGTAACTGGAAAAATAACGAAAGTAGGTGAAGAAAATGGCCGATAATAAAAAAGAAGTAACTTTTGAAGAAAAAATTAAGCTTTTAGAAGAAATAGTAAAAGAGCTCGAAAGTGGTGAAGTTCCTTTAGAAGAAGCTATAAATAAATATACTGAAGCAATGAAATTAGTCAAAGATTGTTCTGAAAGATTAACTAAAGTAACTGATAAAGTAAATAAAATAATGCTCGAAAATGGAAAATTAGAAGACTTTACTGTCGAAGAGTAAGCATTATTAATTTACTTTTTTTATTCCCTAGACTTCTTGTAAAACTATTATAATTATGGTAAGATATCTTTGTATGATAGGAAGTGTAATGGTAAATGAAAAAACAAAAAAAGATAATTTTATTATGCCCGATAATAGTTATAATCCTAGCCTTTATTACTATAATTATGTATATCGTAATATCAAATAGACAAAATAGGGAAGATAAAAATATTAATGAGAAACTATATGAAGAAACGAGTCTAGATAATTGGCAATTTAAAATATTAGATATAAATTACGAGGATGGTTTTAGCAATATAGTTTTAGAAATAAAAAATAACTTTAAAGAAACTAAAAAAATTGGCAGTGTAAGTCTTAAACTTTACGATAATAATGACACATTAGTTAGCGAGCTATTCATATATGATGATACTGATATTGAACCTAATAATGTAATTAACTTAACTTCTTCTATCGATAAAGATATTACGGCCGCTAGTAAAGTTACTTATGAAATAATGAAGGAGGAGGAAGATGAAGAATAGAAAGGGATTTACTTTAGTAGAATTACTCGTTACTATTTTGATTGTTTCTCTTGTCATAGCTATAGGAACTTTTGGAGTAATGAAAGCTATTGAATCTTCTAAGAAAAAAGCTTTTGAAATTACCAAAAATAGTGTATTAAGTTCTGCAAAACTTTATTCTGACGAATTTTTAACTGATATCGATTGGGTACCACTAGAAAATGATAATGATGAAGAGAAGTCTTGTGTATCTATTCAGTGGCTTATCAATAAAGGTTATCTCAAAAAAGAAGACTTTAGTATAGGCATTAATAGTACTGATGAATATAAATTAAATAGTAGTGATGTTATCATTTTAAAAAGAGATAATACTAAAAATATAACGTCTGAAGAGATTTTTTCATATGATGATGAAGAAGCTTCTGACTGCGCTAATACTTTGCATGCAAATATCAATATTGTAAATACTACTACTAAAGATATTGAAGTAAATGCAGAATGTAAAGTTAAAAATACGGTTCCTAGTGATATTAAATATATTTATTATATTGATAATATCAGTAAAGGTGCAAATGATAGTAATCTCTATACTTTTACAGATAATAAAGATAATAGTAGTTACAAAGTTTCGGTATTTTGCTCTTCAAATGAATATGGATATGCTCTTGCTGAAGACAGAGCTAAAACAATTGAATTACCGACTCCTACCATTGTGTCATCTAAAGGAAATATAACAATAAACTATAATCATGATTATGATTTTATCACAAGTACTTTAAAAGTAGGAACTTCAAAGGTAGTAAATAGTTCTGGCTCTGGTATTGTAGGAAATCCAACGCAATTAGAAAATGGCAAAAAATATACTGCTAGTATAAAAGAAGTACTTCTCGATACGTCTAAAGTCGATTATGGGACAAGATTTACAGTAACAGCCGAAAATAATGACGGCTATAATAAGAAATCGGTAGAAAAACTTATTGATAATGTTCCAGCAGCGGAAGACATACTCGATCCTATTATAACTGCTAGCGATAGAATAAGTAGTGGAGCATGGCATAAAAATAATTTTGATTTATCGATAAGTAGTAATAATAAGAATGGTATTACATATGCCTATGGAACAAATAAAAATAATTTAACTAATCTATCTGCTGATAATAAACCGATAACTATACCGATTACTTCTGAGACTAAATCTCTTACATACTATGCAAAAGCCTGCTATCAAAATAATTGTAGTGATATAGTCAGTTATGAGGTAAAATTAGATAAAACTCCTCCAGTAATAGCATCTAATCTTCTATCGGGTGGTTCTATCGTTAATCCTTCGGCAACTACTGGAGAATCGTATACATATGATAATTGGCTAACTAAATCAGTAGTATTAAATTATAAATATTCTGATATTTATAGCGGTATAAATCCTACGGCTTCATATAGTTACAATAAAGGAAATTTAACATCTTGGAATGGTGAATTAACTACTACTACAAGAACAATATCGACTAATGGAAGTCATAGTGAAAACATTACTACAGATGGAAGCAGACATATAATGATGGAAATATGTGATAATGCTGGAAATTGTGCTACTAATGATTTATATTTTAATTTAGATACTACACCACCAACTGTTTCAGTAAAAATGAGATATACTTCAAATAATAAAAATATTTCTTTAACGCAAGATAATAATTCATATATATATAAAAACTGGCTTGGAGATTATGTAACTTTAAGTTTTACTTCTAAAGATAGTTTAAGTGGTCTTGAAAAAGCAGGAAAACTTTACTACAATAGAGCTTTCATTTATAATAAACTAGATAAAACGATTTCTAACACAAGTGGAGAAAAAAAGAATCTAGATGATAGCGGTACATTTGAAAGAGAAATTAATTCTTCAGGACAAAGATATGTATATTACGAAATATGCGATACTGCTGGAAATTGTTCTAAACCAGATGTAACTTTTAAGATAGATGATGATTTTCCTATCGTCACATTTGATGGCAACAGTGGTAATTATTATTATTTCAGTTGTTCTAGTAATAGCGGAGTAAGCGAGTTTAAGACTTATGATAGTGTAAGTGGAAACGGAACGATTTCCAATGAAAGCAATGGTAATAAGAAATCTAGTCATTATTGGAATCCTAATAAACGTCCGAATATCGATATCACTTGTAAAAGTAATTCGGGACATTCATCAACATATTCCTATAGATATAGTACTACTACAAGTAATTCTTTATGTTACGATATTATTGAAGATGCATACTGGAATGGTTCTTCTATAAATAACCCTTGTAATATAATCGAAACTGTTACTTGCAACGGTCAAACCATTAAAAAAAATACTAACTGTAATATGCCTGGACGAACAAAATTATTTAATGGCGTCGAAAAACCAGTCATTACATATTATCGATGGTCATGTTGTACTTCTCAAAGTTCTCGTAGTGATTTAGTATTAGTAAGTAAAAATTAATAAAAGAGGAATTATTCCTCTTTTTAGTTTTCTGCTTCTTCGAGCATTTTGGTAATTAAAATACCATAACCCTTGGTAGGATCATCGACGACTACATGCGTCACTGCTCCTATAATATAACCATTTTGAATAATAGGACTACCACTCATTCCTTGAACGATACCTCCGGCATTTTCTAATAACTTTTCATCAGTTATTTCGAAAAGAATATTTTTTGATGAATTTTGATTGCTATTAACTTTTAAGATATTTATCGAAAACTCTTCGACATTACTACCTTCAATTACTGTCAAAATTGTCGCTTCTCCCATTTTAATATCTTTAACTGTTCCGACAGGATAAGTCTTTTTATTGGGAATATCATCAGTATATGTTCCAAATATACCGCTGGTGGTATTTTCTTTTACGGAACCAAATATCTCATTTGAATCATATTTGGCATTTTTTTCTCCAGGATTACCATTATCACTTCTAGTAATTCCCGTTACAGTAGAACTATATATCTTTCCATCTTTTATTTCGAGTTTTTGCCCTGTCGTCTTTTCAATTATTTCGTGACCTAAGGCGCCAAATAATTTAGTATTAGGATCGATATATGTCAGTGTTCCTACACCTGTTATGCTATCTTTGACATATAACCCTGTCTTATAGATATTGTTATCTGTTTTGATTAAATTAAGATTCGTTACATTTTCTTTATTTCCACGAAGAAAGGTAATTGCTATATTTTCTTTATCAGAAGAATTATCGATGACATCGAGCATATCTTCAATATTAGAAATTTCTTGATTGTTAATCTTAATGATTTTGTCTCCGTTTTGGAGATTAGCTTTTTTAGCAGGATTAGTTCCGTTTACTTCGTATGTTCCCACTATTAGTACACCGTTAGAGTTTAATTCGATACCAATATTTTCTCCTCCTGCTATCACATAGTCGGAATAAGCAAGAACACTGCTGGGAATAATAAAAGTAGTAGTTAAAAGTAAAAGAAGCAGGTTGTTTTTTATTTTTTTAAAAAACATAAAATACATCTCCTTTATATATTTTCACAGACTACATTATTATTATTTACCTTAATTACTAATATATGAAAGATAAAATATTCCAGCCTTGACTAATAAACAAAAATAGTGTATTATATATATCTATAAATGAAATGGGGAATTGGGATGTATAGTTTTTTTAAGAAACAATTAGACTTAGCTAAAGAAAATATTAATTATTTTTTAACTAAAATAATCGTTAAAATATTAGAATTTCTTTTTAAAATATCGATATGTTTAATAATAAATGGTATTATAAATAACATTTATAGTAATATTATTTGTATATTATTTATATCTTATACTAGTTATAATTTTTTAAAAGTAATTATTAATTATAGAAATATTATTTTTGATATTAAAAATACTTTAAAAATTAAAAATTTTTATTTTGAAATAGATATGCGTCTAATTAAAAATTCTCTATTTAGAAGAGAGGAAAATTATGGAAGATAATTTTTATGTTGGAACTGTCAGACATTTTAAAAGAAAAAAATCATATGATGAGCAGTTAGTTTTATATAGTAATAATGGTATTTTATATACAGATTTATTATCTTTTGCCAGTTATAAGTTAGAAGGTTATACTAATGCTTTTGAAGACTACGTTATAAAAAATACTCTTATTCATACTGATCCTTCGGAGCATAATGATGATTATAACTATTTACTCATGAAGTTTCAAGAAGAAGTGCCTACTAAAAAGAGAAAAAAAAGAACTACTATTCACTAATTTAAGTAAATAGTTATTTTTTTTATCATTTTTTTAGCAATATGATATAATAGTATTGTATAGGGAAGGGAAATGAGATGTCAAAAAAAAGAAAATTAAGTAAAAAGAAGAAAATTGTTATTGTAGTTTTAGCTATATTGCTTTTTATTAGTATAGCACTTACTTTAATTGTCATTTTTAAAGATGATAATTCTAATAAAGGTGAGAAAATAAGCCTTAAGGGAAAATGTCAAATTATTAATACTTTAGAAATAGAGACTGGCGATAGTCTTCCTACCGCTAACGATTTTGTCAAAAAATGTAGTGAAAAGATAACAATTGATTATTATTTCAATAATAAAAAGGTAAAACTTGAAAATACTAATACTGAGGGAGAATACTTGGCTTTGATAAAAGTAGGCGATAAAAAGTATAATTCCAAGTTAATTATCAAGAAATCTACTAGAGAAATTGAATTAGAAGTTCAAGATATTACTATCGATTATGGTAAAGAATATAAGGCTGATGATTTTGTTAAGAGCTGTAAAAGTTCTTTAGGAGCATGTACTTATTCTTTTAAAGAAGAAAAAATGGCTAAATACTCCGATAGCGGTGAATATAGTATTACTATTGTAGCTTCTGTTGGTAATAAAAATATTTCTAAAAATGCTAAATTAACTATCAATAAAAAAGATGAAAAGAAAGAAGATAATTTAGTAGACAATTCTTCTAGTGTAGTAAAAATTAAAACAGTTACTGAAACTAATACGACGAGTAGTAATTATAAATATGGTGTTACTTTAGATACGACGACAACTATATATTATGATGTTTATAGTGATGGAAGTAAAAAAGAAGTTGATCGTAGTACGACAAGCTCTTATAATTACAATAATTTTAATGCCTCTACTAGTGACTTACTAGCGGAAGCTACTAGTTTAGCTAACAGTAATTATAATATTGCTTCTAGTGTCGTATCATATGTCAATATGTACCGCAGTGAAGTAAACGTAAGTCCAATTACAATGGATAATAATCTTAATATTGCCGCTAGTGTTCGAGCTTTGGAAATGGGTTGGTCGAAAAACTTTTCTCACGATCGACCTAATGGAACATCATGTTTTACCGTTTTAGATGATCTCGGAATTGTAATATTATCAGCAGGTGAAAATATTGCTGCAGGTTACTATGATGCGGCTTCCGTATCTAATGGTTGGA
The DNA here is from genome assembly GCA_947625625.1 of uncultured Bacilli bacterium. Lineage (GTDB taxonomy): Bacteria > Bacillota_I > Bacilli_A > RF39 > UBA660 > CAG-302. The sequence goes on along the minus strand of CANQPC010000006.1, from coordinate 18,973 downwards.
AAAATTCTCCAGGCCACTATAGTAATATGATAAGTGCGGACTTTAATAAAATAGGGGTTGGAATGGCTACGGTCGATGGAACGACCTACTGGGTACAAATTTTTTCGGCATAAAATACTAAAAAGATGGTTAACTCCTTCTTTTTTTTCATATATTTTAGTGGTGATAATATATGAATACAACTTTATTGGCATTTATTTTAACGACGATGGCGGGCTTATCGACGATGATTGGAACAGTTATTATCTTTATTAAAAATAAAAATTATGAAAAAATAATTTTATCATCTTTAGCTTTTGCCGCAGGAGTTATGATTACTGTTTCGGTAACTGATTTAGTACCCGAAGGTATAAAATTACTTCGTGAGAGTCTAACGGGAATAAGTCTAATTTTAATCTCTTTACTAGGTATATTACTAGGAGCCACTATTTCGATGATAATTGATTATTATCTACCTGAAAGACCTATTGCTAACGAAAAGAATAGTTCTCTTTTTAAAGTAGGAATAATCTCGATGATTGCTATTATTTTACATAATATTCCCGAAGGAATTGCTACTTTTATCGCAACTACTAGTGATACAAAATTAGGCTTAGCTCTTTTTATCGCTATTACTATGCATAATATTCCCGAAGGCATAAGTATTTCCATTCCACTGTATTATTCGACGGGCAGTAAAAAAACGGCTCTATTATATACCTTAGTTTCCGCATTGTCAGAACCCTTTGGAGCTCTATTAGCCTTTTTGTTTTTAAGAAAAATTATGAGTGACTTAGTACTGGGAATTTTATTTTCCATAATTGCGGGAATCATGTTACAAATATCTTTCTGTGAACTACTGCCAACCGCTAAAAAATATAATAACAGTAAGTATTTGATAATATTTTTCTCGGTAGGAGTATTATTTATGTTAGCCAAATTTATTATATAAAAAGATTATTAGCCTCTAAGCTTTTTTAGAAAATAACGATATACTTATTTTAAATACTTTAAATTAGTGGTAAAATATATTTATGGTGATGAATATATGAACGATAAAGACTTTTTTAAAGGAATAGTTTATGATAAAAAGCTTACTGAAGAACAAGCAAAATTAATCGAAAGTCAAATCAGAAAGTTTTTAAGCATTCAAAAATTAAAGTTAGATAATATACAGTATCAATTATATCTTGACGATAATAGAAATGTCTATTTTACTAAAGATACTTTACTATATGGTATTAAATATAGTAAAGAGTTAGTAAAAGAAATAAGTAGTAGGGGAATATTAGCTAATGAATTTAAGGGCTATAAAAAAGAAGATAAAAATTATTACTGTGTAAATTTTAAAAAAATAATTCAAGATGTATATGTTAAAAAATTAAGTAAAGAGTTTACTTCTGATATACATTTTCCTTTTGATGGTATTAATGACAATATTGCTTTTATAATAAATCCATCAAGTAGAATAGGGGGACTACTATATTATGATTTATTAGATGATAAATTTGATGAACGATTAGATATTAAAAATATTATCGATTATCATCAGAAAAAAGATAATCTTACTGACAGTGCTCTATTAGTGGGAGTTCCTTCGAACTGTATTTCCGGAATTATCTTGGGAGATAAGTTAATACTAGATGATACAATTGTTAAACAAATTGAAAAATTATTTCCTCTAGCATATATAATTTCCAATACAGGAGAAATTATTAGAGACCGCTCAAATAAAATAGTTGTCGAAGACTTTGACAAGATAGCCCTTTTATCATGTCAAAATAATATTAAGCTAAATATCTTTAAGTCTGAAAATCATAATTTAAGTATCGAAAATGAAAAACTTAAGAAAGATTTTTTAAATCTGATTAATGCAATTAAAAAAAGTACTAGTTATTATAATCAGGCAAAAATTTTTCAGGACTTTGGTCTTACTATTCCTAAAGGATTAAAAAATAAGCTCAGTAAGGAAGAATTAAAATCTTTAAAGCTACAATAAAAAGATTATAAAATAATTTAGATAAAAAGTGATGACAAATTCACTTTTTTTTGCTATACTTATTATAGTAATATAGGAGGGTAATTATGAAGGAAACTTTTATATGCAGTCTTGAAAAACATTATATTTATTATCTAAGTGATGCTAATTGTAGTTTCTATATATTAACTCCTTATAAAGAATATAACGTTACTAATATAGCAATTAGATTGAAAAGTAATTATCAAAATTATGATTTAAGTAAAAATTCTTTAAATGATGTTACTAATGAGCTTATTAATTATTATAAATGTATCGATAATTTTAATATTACATTAATTTTACCAGTATTTTATGATGATGTTTTACTTCGTATTAGAACTGTAAACGATATGGAACTATATCAAAAATTAGACCGCTATCTTGGTAATATTTTTAATGAAGCATATAAATTTTTAATGAAAAATAATATTAAAGTAAATAGTAATATCTATGTAATTAATAATGATTCATTTAAAAATTTTACTAATTGGTTTGTTTCTAGATACAATAATCGTATTGAATATAAGACTCTTATCGAATTAGCTAATCAAGATGGAACTTTTAGCAGTTATAATGTCGTTAAAACTCCTAATATTAATTTTGTTGTCGGTAAAAATGATAATCCCGAGCTTGCTAAAACAGTCGAATTAGAAACGCAAACATTCGATAGTATGGTTAAATCAGAGGTAGCAGCTGATAAGCCTGCTGATAATAAAAATGGTAATTCAGGAGGATATGTATCTTATATTCTTCTTGGAATAATCTCTTTTACGATAAGTTTATTGCTATTATTTATATTTATCAAATAAAAAACTCTCAATTTTATTTTGAGAGTGCGTATGCTAGTACTGATGATAATGCCGATACTATGGCAATTACAACCATAATGTAAGCAAATATCTTTTGACCTAAATTTTTTATTTTCTTTTTCTTTTTTTTTGGCTTATTTGTATTATTTTTACTCATTATTTGATACACCTCTATTTAATTATACTAAAAAATATTCATATTTTCAATCTTTTTTTCATATAGTCTATTGGTGATAAGAAAATGAATAAAAATTTTAGTAGAGCTTTAGCAACAATACTTCCCTCAAAACGTATTAATTTATTTGTAACTTTTCTCATACTGCTTGGAATAATATCTGGTTCACTTTATTTAGTGGTACTAAGTAAAGATGATAAAAGCTTAGTAATAAATAAAATAACAACTTTTATGAATAATATCAATACTAATAATATTAATAATTTAGAAGCTTTTAAAAATGCGATTATTTCTAATTTTATTTTCATTATGATAATTTGGGTATTTGGTTTTTCGATAATTGGTATATTTGTAAATATCTTTCTAGTTTATTTTAAGGGATTTACAATCGGTTTTACTATATCGTCATTTATTTTAACATACAAATATAAAGGAATAATTTCTTCGTTTATATATATGTTTCCCGGGGGAATAATAAATATCATAATAACTTTGATAGTAGGTGTATATTCTTTCATTTTAACTTCTTATTTATTTAGAATGCTTTTTATGAGGGACAAGTCTAATAGTATGCACCGGTTTTTACGTAAATATTTTATAATTCTTATTATTGCCTTATGTCTATCACTTATCGCGGCCGCTAGCGAAAGCTTTCTCGTTCCTTCTATTACGAAACTATTTGTCAAAATATTTATTTAAAAAGTAAATTGTGATATAATTATCTAGAGGTGTTTTGTAATATGAAAACAGTAGTAATTGGAATGTCTGGTGGTGTCGATAGTTCTGTCGCCGCTATTATGTTAAAAAAAGCTGGTTATAATGTTATTGGCTTATTTATGCGTAACTGGGACAGTACGATTAACAATGATTATCTTGGAAATCCTAATTTGAATAATGATATATGTCCTCAAGAAGAAGATTATAATGATGCTTTAGCTGTATGTAATAAAATAAATATACCTCTTCACCGAGTTGATTTTGTAAAAGAATATTGGGATTTTGTTTTTACATACTTTCTCGATGAATTAAAAAAGGGAAGAACCCCAAATCCAGATGTCATGTGTAATAAATATATTAAGTTTGACTTATTTATCAAGAAAGCAAAAGAATTGAAAGCTGACTATATTGCTACCGGTCATTATGCTAGACTAATTGATGGTAAATTAGCTAAAGCTATCGATAAAAATAAAGATCAGTCTTATTTTCTTGCCTATGTAAATAAAGATGTATTTAAAGATGTCTTATTTCCTTTAGGAGAAATTACTAAGCCAGAAGTTAGAAAAATTGCCGAAGATTATGATTTGATTACTGCCAAAAAGAAAGATTCAACGGGAATCTGTTTTATCGGGGAAAGAAATTTTACTAAATTTTTAGAAAATTACTTACCGAATATGCCTGGTGATATTATTGATATCGATAGCGGTAAAGTTCTAGGTAAACATATTGGACTTATGTATTATACAATAGGGCAGAGAAGAGGATTAAATATTGGTGGTACTAAAGATAGAACATTTGTAGTAAAAAAAGATTTAGAAAAGAATATTTTATATGTAGCAATGGGAGATGATAATAAATATCTTTTCTCGACAAAAGCTATAGTCGAAGACTTTAATTTTCTTACTGATAGTCGTCCAGATAATTGCTATTGTAAGTTTAGATATCGTCAGGAAGATATACCCGTTAATGTCATATACGATAAAGGAAACACTATTACTTTAAAATATGCTGGCTCCAAAGCTGTAACACCGGGACAGTTTGCGGTCTTATATGATGGGGAAATATGTTTAGGTGGGGGAATAATCAAAGAAGTATTTAAATAATTAAAAAGAGTACTAATTAACTTAATACTCTTTTTCTTATATTTTCTTTTCTTCTCTTAGAGTAGCCTTCCGTTAGTATTTTACTTGCCTGTCCTTCATCTAATGCTTTTTTAATATCTGCATAGTGCTTTTCTAATTCAGTACACTTTTCATCAATTAAATCTTCAAAATTTGCTGGTAAAGGACCTTCGTTATGAATATTTCTACATGCAGTATCTGCTAAAATTCCCTCTCTACAAATATTCTTTGCCATAGCTAACTTAAGTAAGTCTAAATTGTCTAAACTAAGCATGGACGAAATAATATTATAAAGGTCTGCTACAGCAGTATCGTTACTACTATCTTTTCCTTTAATATTACCATTATCTTCCAAAAAAGCTTTATCTGAGTAAGCACACATTAAAATACGTGAAATATTTATAAGTGCTTCTCTTCCCGTTACTATTTTTGTCGAAACACTCGGTATATCGAGAAGACTAGTCATTTTCCTGTTATTTTTTAAAATAGCATTATAACATGGAATTCTTTTTGTTATTTTTAAGTTACCATCACTATCTGTAGTTATATTGATAATGTAGCCATTAAGAGTTATTTCACCTGATAAAAGGAATAAATTAACCTCTCCATTATCGTGAAGATTACTAATAATTTTACTTATTTTATACATAAATTTCCCCCTTACGAGTTAGCTATTATAGCATATAATCGTCTATTTTGCAATTAATATCTAGAAGATAATATTTTAGGGGTATTTTTAGAATTATACTTTTAATACATTTTTTCTATTTCACTTGACATATTTTTATTAAAAATGATACAATATATATGTACGAAGTAGGAGGAAGAACATAATGAATGTCGTTGAAAAAATTAATCTAATTTTAAAAAAGGCAAATATTTCCAAAGTGAATTTGGCTAAATACTTAGGAGTATCTAGGCAAATGGTTTACAATTATTTAGATGGTGATAACTTGTCAAAACTTCCTAATGAAAAGTGTCAATTACTATTTACACTTCTTAATGTAAGCAGTGCTGAAGAGGTCTTAAATATAAATATTACTGACGATTACCTTCAAAGTGTCGGTAGCAAAATATTTGATTCAAATAAAATAAGCAGTAAAAAAGAAAGTGTAATAGAATTATCGGATTTAAAAAAAGAAGAATTTAATTTAATTAGTGATATAGTATATCTATTAAAAGATTATTTAGAAGAAGAGAAGGGGAGTAGTAAAGAAAATGAGACTTTTACTTTGATTACTTATTTATATCAATTTCTTCAAAATATTCCTTCTACAAAAGAATTAAAATACATTTTAGGCTATTTTTCAAAAAACAATGGTTATACTGATCCTAATTATTTTGCTTTCGACGAAGATAATCAATATATTTTTGAAAGTATAATGTTTTCTGCTATGACATTATACAGTAATGGTGGAGCATCTCGAACAAAATTAGCTGAATCACATAAAAGATGGGAAACGGTTTTAGCTTCCAAAAAAGAAGAAAAATTAAGTCGTACTCAAGAGTTAAATACTGCTAAAATACAGGCTCTTAGAGAATTAGGCTACACTACAATAAACGAAAAAAATGCTAGTGAAGTATTTGATAAAATAGCGGAAATTGTTTCTGGTAAAATTTAAATTAAGCCCCCCTACTTTCCATTTTAAGGAAAAGACTAGGGGACTTTTTATTTTTATATTAATATTATCATTTAATAAAAAAATAATTGATAAGATGATGGAATGATAATTAAAATAATATTATATTATTGAATTACAATTAAATAAAAGAAAGAGAAAATAATTATTAAAAATAATATTTAATTAATAAAATTAATTTTTAAATAAATTTATTATTAAATAAAAGATTAAAATTTAAATAATTAAATATGTATTTTATAATAAGTTTTTTTATTTAGAATTTAAGTGAATAAATTAACCATCTAAAGTAATTATATTTAAGTTCCTATAATTAATACAACGTAAACTATAAAAATCGCTTATAATTAAAAAAAATGTCCTTATCGGTCATTTTTTTATTATTGTCTTTTTTACTTCTTTTGCTATTTCTTCATCACTCATGTTTAATGCTATAACTATTTTAGCGAAAGTATCAAGTAATGGTATATTTAAATCATTTTCTATTCTGAATATTGTTTTTCTATCTAAATTTGTTATTTCTTCAAGTTTTTCTTGTGATATTTTAGCTCTTTTTCTATATTCTTTAAGCATTTTTACACCTCTAGAAAAATTGTACCAAGTTTGTCTCATTATTACATTGACAAGTATGCCCCATTTGTGCTATAATGGAATTGCAAATGAGACAACAATGTCACATTTAAAGGAGTTTGAAAAGATATGAAAGATAAATATTTAGAAAAATTCGTTAATGATAATTTTAATTTAAAGTATTTTGATGTTGAATTGATTGGAGATTATATTGTTACTATAACAGACCATACTGGAGATAAACTTTCTATTATTCATTTCCCTACAACAGATATTGTTGACTGTTTTCTAAATGGTTCTTCTCTTCATAAATATCGTTTAAGAAAATTTTTTGATGGTACTGATGGCTGGGAAGTTCTTTCAAATACTTATAGTACTATTTAAATAAAATTGGTTAAAACAGAAATGTTTTAATAAAGAGGTGTCATATATGATAGCGGTTTTTTATAATCCTAATAAAGACGTCTATTATTCTAAACTTTTAAAGTCAGCTTTTTGGCATAGTGAATATAAAGTCGGCTATATTAATCAATACGGTCATATTATAGTTTGCATGTTTTATATTTCTGATAATGATAAGCTCATTAATTGTAAATCTATACATGACTATTTTGATAATTTTGATATCTCATTAAAAGAAAGACTTGTTAGGAAACTTATCAAGTTTTTAGAAAGGAGTGTAAAGAATGAATAGTAAAGAATTTAAAGCTACATTGGAAACACGAACTAGTAAAAAAGGTTCTCAGTATGAAGTTTTAGTAATAAAGCTTACTGATAATTTGGAAAAACTTGTTTTTTTAGACCAAGCAGAGTTAGAACTTTTAAAATTAAGTTCGAGAGATGAAAAAAAGAATAAAATGCCTTTTTAATTGATAAAAATCAATTTTGATAGAAATTAAAGGAGAAAGGGGTTGGTTAATAATATGGAGACTACTTTATCTACAGTTTTAGAAAATGTTGGTAGTGTATTTGAGTCAATGATTGGCTATGTTGGTAGTATCTGCGATACTATTTCTAAAAATCCACTTTTATTAATTGGTTTTTGCATACCTATTGCATTTGCTGTAGTATCTTTTGTAAAAAGAATGTTTTAATTGAAAGGAAGTGTAACAATGAAGAAATTATTTATTATAATGACTTTTGTTATATCTTCCTTTTTTTTATTAAGTTCAAATGTTAAAGCCTTAGATGTTGTTATTCCTGATGATTATTTGAACTTAATAAATGAAGATTTATTAGAACAAGAAAAAGAATTTAAAGCATATATAGAAAGTGATGATTCTTTATCTAATAATTATGTTATTTATTTTGAAGATGGTAAATATTATTTTTATTCTATTGGTTCCTCTGGTTCTTCCACATTAAATACTCAATATCTTTCTTATAGTACTAATTTGAGATGGTGGTGTACTTATCGTTATAAACGTTTTTCCTTAAACGTTGATTCTTTTTCTGGTGGTAGTAGTGGTATTGGTCATGGTTTTTTATTTTATGATTCTGATGATTTTGTTAGTATGATTTTATTTAGTAATATTGATTTAATATATACTTCTGATGAGATTATAAATTTAAAATATAAAGATTTTACTTATGAAGTTAAAAAAAATGATATATTTCCTACTTTGTATGATTTTTATAAAAAGTATAATGAATTTATAGGAGATGATGATTTAGTTCATAAAGAGGAGACTGAGAAAGTTACTTCGTTTTATATGTTAGTTATAGATAAGTTACTTTATTTATGTGATGTTATTTCAAGCAATTATATTTATTTATCAATTATAGTTATTTTCATTTTGATATTTATTTTTAGACTTATTTTTAGGAGGTTGTTATGAAAAAGGTATTGTATTTAGCTTTTACTTTTCTTTGTATTTTTTCTATTCCATTAGTTTCTTATGCTAAATTACGTGTTCCTGAAGAAGTTTATATTAAGCCACAGTATGGAGATGTAAGAGGGGATGTAAAAGAGATTATTGAAAAGATTGGAGAAGATAGATTTAATAGTGCTATTTCTGATATTGTTTCTTATTATAATAGTAATTATTCAGAAACTTATCCTTATTACTATATTTCAGTATATCGTGGTGGGGGTTCTGTATATGAAGGTAGTGAACCGGGTCTTACTATTCGACTTTTTTTTCATCAAGAAAAATTAACTGGTTCTTGGAGTGGTTTTTATCCATCTGGTAGTTCTTCACTTTCTTATGTGAAGCCTAATACTAATAGAGGTCAATTTATTTATTATTTTTTTCATATGCGTTCTAGTGATTTAGATTATCGTCTTGATAAATTTGATTATTTTGGTTTATATGAACGTGGTTATAATTTTAACTTTTGTACTGGTGAATATTTATATGGTTCTGATAGTAATTGTTTTGGTGCTGTTAATTCTTCTCTTGGAGGTTCTAATTATATTTATAATTATATGTTAGAGGTTCCATTTATGATGGTTTCTTTAGATGGAGATAAAGATAATCTTATTGATAATTTTAATTCTTCTGAAACTTTTGATTATTCTTTGAATGGAGTTTATTTACCTTATATGTATTATTATTCTAATTATGATTTTATTGTTCCAGCACCTAAAAATGGTTATAAGTTTAATGGTACTGATTTAGGAATAAAGACTTCTTATTTTGAATTAATCGATGTTAGTGGTAAGCATAGAGTTATTTCTTCTGATGATAGATTTACATTAGATACTTATATTAATTCTGTTGCTCCATCAGAAGATGTATTTCCTCCTAATTATGCAGAGATAAATTTAAATAATTATGCTTATGTAGCTTTGTCACTTAAAGATTATAATGTTAAAGAATTTAATACTACTGTATATGTAAAAGGTCAGTACTGTTTAACACCAGTTTATAATTATGGAACTACTGAAAGAAAAGACGTTTTACCTGGTACTCAAATAGATAGATGTAGTCCTTATTATGATAATTTTACACCTGTTAGGACTTACTTATTAGATAGTGATTTGAAAAATCATTCTATTTATTATTTAAAAAGTCATGATAAATCAAGAGAAAATATAGTTAGAGTTGATACTTCTATTTTTGATATAACTTACATTACTGAAGAAAATAAAAATAATCCTGAAGTATGTATTGATGGGAAATGTTATTCTACTATTCCTTTTGATGATTTAACTGATACTTCTAATAAGAGTGAAGATGAGGGTTATAATAGTGGTTCTTCTGAAAAGTTTGATTTTTCTGATGTTTTTTCTTCTCCTTTAGATTTTCTTAAAGATTTATGGAGTGCTATTGTTTCAGTATTTGATATTATTACTGCTTTTATTGCGTTATTGCCTCCAGCTTTACAATCTATTTTGTTTGCTAGTTTTTCATTAGCAATTGTTTTGGGTATCATAAAAATTTTATTATAAGGAGTGTGGTTTTATGTATGATATAGTAAAAAATTTAATAGGAGAATTGCCTCCTGAATTTACTTTTATATATGCAATTCTTACTTTAGTTTTGGGAGCTTTATTAATTACTTTCTTGTTTCAACTTTTTTATATACCTATAAAATTAATCAAAGATAAATGATAAGTGGCCCCAAGCGGCGCTTGGGCCACTTCATGATTGAGAGGTGGTTTTATGTTAGAATGTTTATCTTTTCTTTTAAATTTAGTTGTAAAGTTTATTAGTATGTTATTTACAATAGATATCGGTCATAATATGACTCTTGGTGGTTTAATGTGTGTAGTATTTATTTTCTTACCTATGGTTTTACTTATAGTTAGATTTCTTAAAGTAGTAGTAGTTGATGAAGTAGATGAAAGATATGATAGAGGAGAATCAATATTTGGTAGATATGTAGGTAAGCATGAGTATGTAGGTAGACATTCTAAAAAATATTTAGATAGGAAGTGAGTTTATAATGAGTATATTTTTTCCATATAGTCCAGATGTTGTCATTACTTATTTATCTAATACTTTTAGTTTAGATTTATCTGGACTTAGTTCTTATCAAACTACTATTTTAATGATAGCTGCTAATTTATATTTCTTCTTATTTTGGGGTTTTATAATTTATATTTCACTTAAAATTTTTAATAGAGTATGGGAGAGGTTTTTCTGATGAATGGTTTACTTTTTTTCTTCTGTATATTATGTTTGATATCATTTGATATTATAGTTAGTTTCATATTATTTGTGTTTTATAAGTATTTTGATTTAAAGTATTTTAGTGAATTTGAGATAGAGAAATTAAAAGAAGAAAATACTTATTTGAAAAATGAGAATAAAAAGTTAAGTGGTGCTAGTGCTAATTTTTGGGAGAGTGATTAGTAATGGTTACTTGTATAAGTGGTATTCCAGGTAGTGGTAAAAATGTCCGTGCTACATATATTGCCTTAAAACATTTTAAAAAAGAAAATGGTCTTTTGAAAAGATTCTTTCGTCTGATTCTTCATAGGGAAGTATGGGTAAATAATGTTTATAGTACTTATCCTATTTTATTAAAAAAGCGGCATAGGAAATCTAAATTAGGAAGTATTTACAGTAATAAAGTTACTATATTTGATTTAGTTCCTGATAATAGATTTAAGAAAAATGCGCTTATAATCATTGATGAGACACAGGCTTTTTATGATAGTGAAGAGTATAAGAACTTTCCAAAAGAGATAGCGGTCTTTAATCAGTTCCACCGTCATTTTGATATTTCAGATATATATTATATAAGCCAACATCCGAGTCGTATTATGAAAAAGCTTTGCATTTTAGCATCTGAATTCGATAAGGTAAAGACATTTATTAATATACCATTTATCAATATAGGATTCATGCATATCATTAGATACTTCGAAAGAGAAGATTATGGCAAATATCATCATCCAAGAAGAGAAAGTAGGACCTATGATGTCAAAAATAAATATTCATTGTTTTTATCTAGTAAAGTATTTAAGTCTTATCATTCTAAATATTTAAAAGTACTTAATATTGATAAGCCATTATATGAAATGGGGGAGTTTAACGGTTTAGATTTAAATGTAGAAGATATAAGATTTATTTACCGAAATAAGATTTAGGCACTATTTAACTGTTTGTCAATGTTCCGTGGAATAAAGCTACTGCATTTATGCCGCGAAAGACATTTACAAACATAGTGGAAAGATAATTGGTATTCGGAACGAAAAGTCCGTTATAGGTGCTTTTCGTTTGGTACTACTTAAAAAAAATAAAAAAAATGGGTGTAATTTCATTGGGGGCGTACTACGACCCCCCAATGGTGTGAAATGTGAAATTATATAAAATGGAGGTTTATAATATGTTAAAAAAACGAAATTGGGGTGGAGTAGTTTACCCGGAAAGTGCACCAGACGACTGGAAAGAAATATTAAAATTAAAGGGAATTAGTTTTGCCGTTAGTCCTTTACATGATAAAGATGTTAACCCTACAGGAGAACTTAAGAAAGCCCATTATCACATAATATTATCTTTCACTGGTCCAACTACTGATAAGACAGTTAAGCAAATAATGGATGAACTTAATCAACCCTTACCTATTCCATTAGAGAGTGTAAGAGGGTACTATAGATACTTTACACATCAAGATAACCCTGAAAAATATCAATACGACAAAAGAGAAATAGAATTATACAACGGTTTTGATGTAACTGATGTTATTAACAGTTTTGAAGTTTTTCAGTCTCTAAAAGAAATTCAGATTTTAATTTTAGAAAATGATATTTACGAATATAGTGATTTATTAGATTATTTAATGGAAAATGATTTTATGGAGCTTTGGAATGTTGCAACAACTCATACATTATTTTTAAATACTTATATTACTTCAAAGCGACATAAATATCAAAAAAAATTAGCAGAACTTCGTCAGACGGTCAAATAATCGTCTATATTAAAAATTATCAAAGTTCCTATAATTAATATTATGTTAAGTTCTATAGAAGAAAGTTAAAAAGGTCAATAAAAAGAAATTAATTAAAGAATAGTACATTATATTATTTAAAATAGTAGAATAATCTTAATTTATCTGAATTATTCGGGAAATTAGATAATATTTTTCTTTACTCTATTATTAGTATATATTTTTTTTCATTGTTAATACTATAAATGGAGGTAAATAATTATGAGTAAGAAAAATTCAAAAGCTAAATCAAACAATTCAAACAATAATAATATGAATAAAAATAGTCATTTAAATGATATGACTACTCATGATGTTAGCTGTGATTGCAGTAAAGATAATAACTGCACTTCTTGTACTAAAGATAACAACAATAATTTTTAGTACTTAAATAGAAGAATAGGTGCCTTCCCTATTCTTCTTCTTTTAATTTACGAAGTAGTGTATCAAATTCTTCTTCAATTTTTTTAAGTTTTTCTTCCGATTTTGATTCATATCTAGTTACGATATGAGGTCCAGTATTCGATTTTCTAATTAATGCAAAACCATCATCAAATAAAACTTTTACACCATCAATAGTAAGATATTTATAGCCTTTATTTTTGACGTACTCCTCTACTCTACTGACGATTTCTGCCTTTTTACTATCTTCTACTTCCCATTTTCCTTCGGTAGTAGAATAATACTTGACTAGTGAATCTTGTAGTTCAGAAGCTTTATTTTGGCTTCGAGAGAGAAGTTCGACAAACCTTAGTCCGCCATAGATACCATCATCCGTTCCTATGAAGCGATCACGAAAATATACATGACCTGAAAACTCGCCACCGAGCGGATAATTTCCTTCGATCGATATTTGTTTGGTATAAGAGTTCCCGGTTCTTACACATACAGGTTCAACTCCTAATTTATTTAGTTCATCTTCGAGAAGACGAGAGCATTTTACATCATAGAAACACTTTTTAATAGCAACTTTATCATAAATATCTTTCCAAATAATTGCCATATATTTATCGATAGCAATCATTCTTCCCTTATCATCGACAACTCCAATACGGTCTCCGTCTCCATCAAAGGCAATACCACAGTCGGCATGAACTTCGAGCACTTTTTCTTTTAGCTGTTTTAGGTTACCTTCAACGGCAGGATCGGGATGATGATTGGGAAAATCAGGATTAGAATCGGCAAATAATGGTATATACTCAATTTTATCAGTTGATTTGAATATCTCTTTGGCAACGATACAAGTCGTACCATTACCGCAGTCATAGACAACTTTTAATTTATTATTACCCATATTAATATGACTATTTATCATTTCGATATAGTCGTCCTTAATATCGACAGAGCTAATACTACCCTTACCTTCGGCATAAATATTATTTATAATAATATAATATAATTCTAGTACTTCATCACCACAGGCATTACTAATACCGTTGTATGAGAATTTAAAGCCGTTATATTCTTTAGGATTATGAGAAGCTGTAATCATAATACCGCATTTAATATTTAATTTGTCCCAAGCATAATAATACATAGGAGTTGTAACTAGACCTAATTTGACGGCAGAAACACCGCTATCAGTAAGTCCTCTAATAAGGTTCTTTTCGATAATTTCTGACGAAGAACGATTGTCATGGCCGACAATCATTTTGTCTTTGCCTAGACTAAGTAATTTAGTAGCGTATGCTCTACCAATATAGTAAGATACTTCTTCATCTATATCTGTACCATATATTCCCCTTATATCATATTCTCTAAATATTTCTTTATTTAATTTCATTGTAATCAGTCCCTTCTTTTATATAATTCATAATTTTCTTTTAATACTTCCGTACTTACATTTGTATATATCTGCGTTGTCGATATATTAGAATGTCCGAGCATCACTTGAATAGTACGAAGATCAGCTCCATTATTTAGTAAATGTGTAGCAAAAGAATGTCTGAGAGTATGAGGAGTAATATTTTTATTTATCTTTTTTTCTTCGGCTATTTTTTTAATTATTAAGAAAAAGCCTTGTCTTGTCATATTCTTACCATGATTATTCAAGAAAATATTTTCAGTATAATAGCCCTTTTTCATACTGTCTCGATACTCATCAATATATATTTGTAAATAAGTTCCCGCAACTTCTCCAAAGGGAACGATTCTTTCCTTACTCTCTTTACCAAAACATCTGACATATTTATTATTTAAGTCAACATCAGAAAGTTTTAAATTAATTAATTCACTGACTCGCAATCCGGAAGCATACATAAGTTCTAACATAGCCTTATTTCGGTAATCAAATGGTGTTTCTAATTTTATATCGAGTAATTTATCTACTTCTTCAATAGTAAGAGTATTGGGAAGCTTTCGATGATATTTAGGATTTTCAATTTTTTCACTAGAATCAGAAATATGATACTCTTTTTCTAAATATTTATGAAAAGACTTAATAGCGGCTATCTTTCGCATAATAGAGGTAACTTCATAGTCATTATTTTTAATATACTCAATATATGAATTAATATTATCATAACTTATCTTTAGAGCACTATCTACCCTTTTTGATTCCATATATTCTAAATATTTATAGATATCTTCTATATATGAAAAGACAGTAGTATCTTCTTTTCGGTGTTTGACAGTAATAAGATAAATTTGGTACTTATCAATAATATCTTTATCTTTTTTATTTAAGTTCATTCTCTCAATATTAATCATAACTACTCTACTTTCAATTTTATTATAGCAGACAAAATAACCTTTTTCAATCATTTTTAGGTTAAAAAAAAGAAAAAAAGTTCTCCTATATAAAGAACAGTTTTTATTATCAGATAGACATATTTTGCATATTACTGGATTGTTTTAATACTTTTAGAGAAGGCTTACTACTTCTAGTTTCATCTTCTTCTCTTATCACATTTAAAAATCTTTCAATATCACTATAGCTGTATGAATTTTTTACAAAATTATAGCTAATTAAGTAATCTTCAAATAATTTTATTCCTAATAATTCAAAGTCTTTATCTTTACTATTACCATCAGTATCAATTGCGATAATATGTTCTCCATTAAAGACATTAGTATAGACGGTATAATTATCTTTATCATTTTCTCTTAACTGACTTATTTTGGCTATATAAATGTCGCTATTATCATTACATTTATTATGAACTTTTATTACATACCAATTAGCGGCTTTTTCATAAGAAATTTCTCCATTTTCATCTGAAAGATAATAACCTTCATTACTATTATAATTTGCACTATTATTTCTTCTTTGACAGCCAGTTAGCGACGTCAACGCTATTAGAAAAGCTAATGCTCCCGAAGTATACTTTATATATTTATATGATTTATTCATGATTACCTCCAACATAGTCTCTATTATATGCTGAAGCTAGTAATATGTCAAGAAGCTAATTTTAACAATATTTACATAAAATGATAAATAAGTTATAATAGATGAGAGAGGAAAATAATGATGGAAGAATTATTATCAGAAAAATTAAGACCAAATAAACTAGAAGATATTATCGGCCAAGAGCATCTTATCGCGAAAGGAAAAGTTATCTATAATTTAGTTAAAAATAAAAAATTATTTTCAATGATTTTATACGGTCATCCTGGCGTTGGAAAGACAAGTATTGCCTTTGCAATCGTTAAAGATTTAGATATGCGCTATCGCTTTTTAAATGCCGTTGTCAATAATAAAAAAGATTTTGACGTCGTAATTGAAGAAGCTAAAATGTATGGTGAAATGATTTTAATTGTCGATGAAATTCATCGTTTGAATAAAGATAAGCAAGATATTTTACTACCCTATTTAGAAACAGGATTAATTACCTTAATAGGTATGACGACCGCTAATCCTTATCATGCTATTAATCCTGCTATTCGAAGTAGATGCCAGATGTTCGAATTAAAAGACCTCGAAACATCTGATATTAAAAAGGGAATTATTAGAGCGGTCAATTCTAACTATTTAGAAGGAATTAAAATAGATGATGACACTATCTCTTTTATTGCAGAAATTAGTGGTTCTGATTTACGCTATGCCTACAATTTATTGGAGATTGCTTATTATTATAACGAAGATAAGACAGTAAATATCGATGTTATCAAAGGGGTAAATAAGCGAAGAAATAATTTTCATGATAAAAATGGTGATGGTTACTACAATGTCATTTCGGCCTTTCAGAAGTCTATTCGAGGAAGTGACGTTCATGCTTCTCTTCACTATTTAGCTAGATTAATTGATGCCGAAGATATCGATATTATTATAAGGAGATTATCGGTTATTGTCTATGAAGATATCGGCCTCGCTAATCCTAATATGGGTCCGAGAGTAGAGGCCGCTATCAACGCCGCTTTACGTTTGGGACTTCCCGAAGCTAAAATTCCTCTTTCGGAAATAGTAATCGAATTAGCTCTATCACCAAAAAGTAATTCGGCAGTTACCGCTATTGATAAAGCTTTAAATGATGTCAGAACAATAGATATTGGTGATGTTCCAAGCCATTTAAGAAATCCTTCACCTGATTATAAATATCCTCATAATTATAAAAATGATTATGTCCGTCAGCAATATCTTCCCGATAAGCTAGTTGGCCGAGAGTACTATAAACCAAAAGATAATCGTAATGAAAAAATCTTAAAAGATATTATGAATAAATTAAAGGAATTATAAAAGGAATACCTAGTTAGATATTCCTTTATTTTATAATATTATCGATAACATATTTAGCAGCTATAATTCCTGCAACACTTGGAACAAAAACCATCGAAGGAATGAAATCGACTTCCCTTTTAGTAGGACTTTCCGAAGAAAACACGCAAGGTACTTTTTCGGTTATTTTTTCATCTTTGACATATTTTCTGAGTATTTTGGCAATGGCATCATAAGAAGTATCTCTAATATCACATATTTTAATTTTATTAGGTTCAGTTCTTTTTCCCATTCCACAAACTGTAATTAAGTTAATATTAAGGTCATGACACTTCTTTATAAGCAACTTTTTGACACTGATAGTATCACAAGCATCAATAATAAAGTCATACTTATCATTAAATAAAATATCGATATTATCTTCAGTAATTCTCTCTTTAATAGAGGTAACTTTAACATTAGGATTAATTGCTAAAATTCTTTTTTTAAATTCGCCTATTTTTAATTTGCCAATATTTTCTGTCGTAGCAATAATCTGCCTATTAATATTTGTAATATCAATTTTATCGTAATCGACAATCGTAATATTTTCAATACCACTTCTTATTAAAGCTTCAATAGCATATCCCCCTACTCCACCTACTCCCAATACGAGAATATGACTATTTTTTAATTTATAGTAACTATCTTGACCGATTAATGAAATAGTACGCGAAAACATTAATTTATATTTTTATAGGTGGGTACTTTTTCTTGAAATACTTTAGTAAGCTTTTCAATTTCACTCTGTTTTAAATCTTTCTTACTTAAGATATAAGCATGTGATTTATTAATGTATAAATAGTAGACGTCATCTTTTTCGATAACTTTATGTAAATCTTTATAGTTAATATATTTATCTTTATCGATAGTAACTTTAAAATTATTACTCTTAAAAGTATACTTTATTTTAGAATCGATAGTCTGCTTATCTTTTCTCTTTAATTTGTAAAAATTTAGTCTAGGTAATATACTACTATTGATTTCAATAATGCCAAATATGCATATTATAAAAGTGATATAATCCATAATACTAGTATGATCTAGGGTAATAAAATGTATTATAACTACAAGTATTAATATATTTAGAATAAGTCTAACTATTTTTGTTCGATCAAAATAAAAATAATTTAAAAAGTTTTTAATTAATTCTTCATCATAAGTAGTAGTTGTCTCTATTTCCTTCATAACACACCTCTTTTTAATTATAGCATAATTAGACAATAAAAAAAAGACCCAGTGGACCGACTCTGTAAGATAAAACCCGCGGCGTTTGTCACAGGTGGGTGAACCCGAGTTTGACAGATGAAGAAATAAAAAAAGTTTAATTTCTATTGAAATTAGGCTTTTCTTTTTATACAAAATG
>CANQPC010000005.1 GCA_947625625.1 uncultured Bacilli bacterium | reverse complement strand
ATCATCATAAAGCCATATAAACACTAGGCTAAACGGTGATTTTTTGCTTTATTAACTGTCAAACTCGGGTTATAGCAAAATTAATTTTAATAGTAAATAGCTTATATAATTTTAATTCTCTAACTTTTGTTAATTATCATTTGAAGTTTAAATTTAACAAAAAAACTAACATTTCTGTTAGCATTTATTACTCTCGAAATCCCAAAAGTTCGAGTTTCCTATCATATTGGAGGACCTAGTCGGATTTGAACCAACGATCAGGGAGTTGCAGTCCCGTGCCTTACCACTTGGCTATAGGTCCGTCATTGCATATTTATTATAACAAAATTAAATAAAATATACAATATATTTTATGAAAAAAGTAAATTTATGATACGAGAAATTTTTAAAATTTGAGTGAATTATCGCTTTAATTCTTTTTTATAATAAGATATTTTCTTTTCTAAATCGTCGATTATATTGGTTCCAATTTTTATTTTTTCTAAATTTTCTTCTTTTTGTTTATTTAGATTATCGATAAGTTTATAATAGTAGCTATCATCATTATTATTCTTAAGACGAAAGAAAAAGATAATAACAGGAATAGTTCCTATTAGTAAGACAATTATCATAATAACTTCAATATAATTTTCTATTTCCATAAAAACCTCTTAATTTTGACGATAACTATTAATAATAATAATTTAATTTTCTTACCGATAATTATCTTTTTCTGCTTTTTTACCATTGTATCATATTTGTCCCAGTCTGTATCATAATTAATTACCTTTTGGTAATATTTTATTTTCTTTTTATTGTCAATATTAATTATATATATTAAATATGCAAAAGTTAATAGTAAAATTAATACACATAATATTATATTAATTATTAAATCACTGCTCATGCTATTTCCTCCAACTACCTGATATAGCTATTATAATTATATCACATATTGTCGTATTTTCTTACAAAAAAATAATATTTATAAAAATAATGAGAAGATTATTTCTAGGTGAATAATATGAACTTAGAAAGACTATATTTTTTAAGAGAAGAAAACGATTTGACACAAAGAGAAATGGGAAAAATAATCGGTGTTAGTCGTGCGGCTATTTCACAGTGGGAGAATACAAAAGAAATAATTCCTTTAGAAAAATTAAACATTTATGCTAACTACTTTAAAGTTAGCATGGACTATATTGTCGGTTTTTCAAATATTAAAAAAGCTAAGATAGTAGAAGATAAACCAGTACTAGATAGAAAAGTAATTGGGAAAAAGTTATTAGAAATCAGAAAGAAAAATCAAGTTACTCAGTCACAGTTAGCCCAAATCCTTAATACCTCACATTCGACCATAAGTGCTTATGAAAATGGTAAAACATTGATACTTACTACTTTTGCATATCAAATATGTCTTAAATATGGTGTTTCGATGGATTTCTTGTGCGATAGGATTTAATCTAACAATCTTTACTTTACTTTAATATTATTGTATAATTATTAGAAGTGAAAGAGGAGTATAAAGATGGAAAGATTGCAAAAAAAAATTGCTAATTTAGGATACTGTTCTAGAAGAAAAGCTGAAGAACTTATTATAAATGGTGAAGTACTAGTAAATGGCGAGGTAGTAACTAAGCTTGGCACTACCGTAAATCCTGGCGACATTATTACCGTTGAGGGAAATATTCTCGATAATACCAAAAGTTATGAATACTATTTACTTAATAAACCAAAGGGAGTTGTGACGACGACAAATGATGAAAAGGGAAGAAAGACAGTTGTCGATATTATCGATACTAAAACGAGAATATACCCTGTCGGAAGACTCGATTATGATACCACCGGTGCCCTTATTTTAACTAATGATGGGAAGCTCGCTAATTTACTTATGCGACCTGATTCATTAGTTGATAAAACATATATTGTCAAGGTTAAAGGATTAGTTACTATTCCCGATCTTCAAAAATTAAGAAAGGGAGTAGTAATAGGGGACATTACAACTAAAAGAGCTAAAGTAAAATTAAAATCTTTCGATAAAAAGAAAAATACGTCGATTGTCGAAATTACTATTCATGAAGGAAAGAATCATCAAATAAAAAAAATGTTCTCGAGTTTAGGCTATGAAGTCATAAAATTAAGACGTGAAAAATATGGCAATTTAGATTTAAAATCTCTCTTAGTAGGAGAGTATCGTCCTTTATCAATAAAAGAAGTAAAAATATTATATAGTCTTTGCAAAAAATAAGAAAGAGAAAAATCTCTTCCTTATTTTAATTTAAGCAAATTGTTTTCATAATCGATGGTAATCGAGCTTCCAAATTTTATTTCATCTTTAATGATTGCACTGGCAATTAAAGTTTCAATATTTCTTTGTACGAATCTCTTAATTGGCCTTGCTCCATATTTTTCATCATATGAAGAACTGATAATATAATCTCTAGCCTTGTCAGTAATAACAAGATGAATATTTTTATCTCTTAGACGATATTCAATCTCGCTAATAATATTGGTTAATATATCATTGATAACTTCTTTTGATAGTGAATTAAAGATGATTATTTCATCGATACGATTAATAAATTCTGGTTTAAAAGTATTTTTTAGTTCGTTAGAAATAAGTTCATCACGATTGATATTGTTATCTAAAATATATTCGCTACCTAAATTAGAAGTCATAATAATAATCGTGTTTTTAAAATCGACTGTCCTTCCTTGACCATCGGTAATTCTTCCATCATCTAATATTTGTAAGAGAACATTAAAAATATCACGATGAGCTTTTTCAATTTCATCAAAAAGAATAATTGAATATGGATTTCTTCTGACTGCTTCGGTTAGCTGTCCTCCTTCGTCGTAACCCACATATCCGGGAGGAGCCCCGATTAATCTTGCAACAGAATGACTTTCCATATACTCGGACATATCAATTCTAATCATATGTCTTTCATCATCAAAAAGATTCTCCGCTAAAGTTCGAGCCACTTCCGTTTTACCGACACCAGTAGGACCCAGAAAAATAAATGAACCGATTGGACGCTTTGGATCTTTAATACCCGCTCGAGCACGAATTATAGCTTCGGCAACTAGATGTAGGGCATTATCTTGACCTTTAACTCTTTTCTTCATATTTTCTTCGAGATGAAGAAGTTTTTCCCTTTCGCCCCCAATTAGTTTACTTATAGGAATATTCGTCCATTTAGAAATGATAGCGGCGACACTCTCTTCATCGACCGTATCAGATAAAATTTCCGATTTATTTTTTTCTTCAAGTTCCGCTAGTTCTTTTTCAAGCCTTGGAATAGTACCATGTCTTAACTTAGCGGCTTCCTCTAAGTCATAGTTATTTTCGGCTGTTTCTAATTTAAAAGTGGCACTATCTATTTCTTCTTTCTTTTTACTAATAAGAGTATTAATATTTTTTTCTTCTTCCCATCTTTCTTTGAGATCTTTTTCTCTAGCTTTAAGATTATCTAATTCTTTTTCAATTTCTAAAATGCGATTCTTTGATAGTTCATCTTTTTCTTTACGCAAAGCTTCTTTTTCAACTTCGAGTCGCATAATTGTTCTTTCCAAATTATCTAATTCTGTCGGTACCGATTCCATCTGTACTTTGATTGTAGCGGCTGCTTCGTCGATTAAATCGATTGCCTTATCAGGTAAAAATCTATCAGTTATGTAGCGGTCAGATAGGGTAGCTGCACTAATTAGAGCTTTATCTTTGATAGTTACACCATGAAAAACTTCAAATTTTGATTTTAAACCACGAAGAATTGTTATTGTATCTAGAACGGTTGGCTCCTTTACGAGGACCTTTTGAAATCTTCGCTCTAAGGCTGCATCTTTTTCGATATACTTACGATATTCATTCAAAGTAGTAGCACCAATACAGTGAATTTCTCCGCGAGCTAGCATCGGTTTTAGCATATTTCCAGCATCGACTGCTCCTTCTGCATTCCCTGATCCGACAATCATGTGAATCTCAT
Source organism: uncultured Bacilli bacterium (assembly GCA_947625625.1). Lineage (GTDB taxonomy): Bacteria > Bacillota_I > Bacilli_A > RF39 > UBA660 > CAG-302. The sequence goes on along the minus strand of CANQPC010000005.1, from coordinate 57,250 downwards.
CGATAAACATAATAATTTCGCCTTCTGAATCTTTAACTTCCTTTAGAACTGCTTTTAGTCTTTCTTCAAATTCTCCACGATACTTGGCACCCGCTATTAAAGAGCCCATATCAAGTTCCCATACTTTTTTATCTTTCAAGCTATTAGGAACGTCCCCTTTGACAATTCTTTGCGCTAATCCTTCCACAATCGCGGTCTTTCCAACGCCGGGTTCACCAATTAATACAGGATTATTTTTAGTTTTACGAGATAATATTCGCGTAATCGAACGAATCTCATCATCACGTCCAATAACAGGATCAATTTTACCATCTTTAGCAAATTTAGTAATATCTCGTCCGTATTTCTCTAATGGATTTTGTAAATTCTCTTCATAAGGATTATTCATATTCATATATTTCCCTCCTTTTATACAACTATAATTATAGCAGCAAATTAGCAATTGTCAAGTCTAATTGCTAATTTTTTTCAAAGTAGTTAATAGGGAAAAATCTTTTCTCAAATTAAGAAAAAAATATATACAAAATATCGAAATTATTGTATAATTATGACAGAAAGGAAGTATTAAAAAATGAAGGATATTTTTAAAGAGTTTAAAGAGTTTATCGAAAGAGGAAACGTCGTCGACTTAGCTGTCGGTGTCGTAATTGGTACTGCTTTTAGCGGTATTGTAAATTCCATTGTCAGTGATATGATGATGCCTATGATGGGTGTTATTTTGGGAGGAATTGATTTTAGCGGTCTCACTCTCAGAATCGGGGATGCTTCTATTCGTTACGGATCTTTTCTAAATAGTATTATTAATTTCCTTATTATTGCCATTTGTGTCTTTTTACTAGTAAAAGTAATAAATAAACTTACTAGAAAGAAAGGACCAAAAGAAGAAGAAAAAGTAGAGCCGCCAAAGAAGAGAGAAGAAGTATTACTTCTCGAAGAAATAAGAGATGAATTAAAGAAGAATAGCAAGAAAAAATAAAATATTCTTCTTTTTTTCTTTACCTAAAAGTATATTTATTATATAATACTAATGGAGAGTATGAAGAATGTCTATTAAGAAAATATTTAGCAGTCACAAAAAAGAGAAAATAATTATTTTTGTTTTAATTATCGTTATTATAGTGCTATCGATATTATCTATAATATCATTTCGTATATATAAAGAAAAAAGAAACGAACATAGTGTAATATTTGTCTTTAACGAAGAAAAAAATTATAAAATAGAATTTGGTAGTGAATATCAAGAACCAAAATATAAAGTTTTAGTCGACAATATCGATATGACCGATAAAGTAAAAGTTGATTCGAGTAAATTAAATTTAAATGTTTTAGGTAAATATCAAATAGAATATTATCTTCTTCTCGATAATGTAAAGTATACTTCTTCGAGGTCTGTCACTGTTGTCGATAGTACGAAACCTACGATTACCTTAAATGGTAGCAGTAGTATTACATGCCTTACTACCGAAGAATATGAAGAGGAAGGAGCAACCGCTACTGACAATTATGATGGTGATTTAACTGATAAAATAATAATCGAAGGTAAAGTTGATACTTCCAAAGAGGGAGAGTATAAGCTAATATATAAAGTTAGCGATAGTAGCAATAATACTTCTAGTACCGAGAGAAAAGTTACTGTAAATAAGCCTAAAGAAGTGTTACGTGTCGATAATAATGAAAATAAAGAAGTTAAGAAAGAACTTGTCGTAACTGACTACGATAATACTGTTACCAGTAATAATTTTACCTCGAAAGGTTTTTATATCGAAGGGTATAAGAAGAATAATAATGGTAATTACCAGTTAACTTTAGAGGGAAATACTAATTATCTTTTTGAACTAACAAATATAGGAAATAATAAGTATAACGGAAATATTGATTTATCAGAAGTTGAAAATGGAAGTTATACTGTCTATATTGACTCTAATGGCAAAGAAAAATTAATAAGTAAACTTGCTTATATCGATAAAATTAAAAGAGCTAAAGTAGGTAATAGGTTAGTGACTTTTAACTATGACACTGATGAAATAAAAATAGATATTTCTGACTTTTCTTACCAGTATGATATTCTAATTGACCCCGGCCACGGCGGAAGTGATCCCGGAGCTAGTAACGAATATATTTATGAAAAAGAAATGAATCTTACCGTTTCAATGTATGAAAAATGTCGCTACGAAAGTCATGGCCTTAAAGTATACATGACAAGGACCTCCGATACTTATGGTAATGGCTTGGGAGATGAGAGTCTTCTTCGCCTTCAAAGAAGAGCATATGAAATGGGCTATTATGGCGTAGTAAGTAAAATAGTATATAGTAATCATCATAATGCCGGTGGTAATTCGAATTATATGGGTTATGAAATTTTATTGCCCGGCTATCTTACTTTAGATGAACTAACTAATGAACTTAATATCGTAAGCAAATTCAATAATATTTATCCTTTAAAAGAAAGCCATGTTCGCTTTTATGCAAGAGATTATGATACTGAAAGAATATATTCAAAATTAGATGGAAGTGTCTATACTTTTAAAGATAATTATGCTGTTAATAGAATTCCATATAAACTATTTAACGTTAAATCGATTATTTTTGAAAATTCTTATTTGAGTAATAAAGATGACTTTAACTGGTATTGGAAAGATAAAAATTGGATTAAAGTAAGTGAAGCCAAGATTGAAGTATATGTAAATTTTCTTGGAGTAACTTATAATTCTGATAATTCTAGTTGTCTTTAATTATTATATAAATATTTACCATTAGTTATTTGCAAAAAATTAGAAAAATTGTAAAAAATATGTGAATAATTAGAAAAAATGTCTCTATTTTTGGCGACGAATAATTAGTGAAAATGTCCCTACTAATAAGATGAATATTTGGTCAATAATTAGTAAAAATGTCCTTAGTCATATAAAAATAAATAAGGTAAAATCTATTGTTGATTTTAAAAGAAAATAATAGTATAATATGTGCAAAATATATAAAATGACAAAAATTATTATTCATTTATATATAATTAAATAATTCAAATTTAGGGAGGTAAAAATGAGCTTAAAAGTTTATAATGTTTTACATAGAAAAAAAGAAGATTTTATTCCTTTGGAAAATGGGAAAGTTAAAATGTATGCATGTGGTATAACAGCTTCTGGTGATGCACACATTGGTCACGCATACCAAGCAATTATATTTGATGTAATAAAAAGATATTTAGAATATATAGGTTATGATGTGACATATGTTAGAAATTATACAGATGTTGATGATAAAATAATTCTTAAAGCCCGTGAGTTGGGTGTAAATCCTACTGAATATGCAAATAAAATGATGAAAAAAATAGATCACGAACTGTCACAATTATTAGTGGAAAAACCTACAATTCAATCAAAAGCAACTGAATGTATTCCAGATATGATTGATTTTATAAAGAAATTAATTGAAACAGGCCATGCTTATAGTACTGAAAATGGAGATGTATTTTTTAAAGTTTCTTCTTTTTCAGAATATGGTAAATTATCAAATAGAATAATTGATGATAGCTTATCTGGGGTTAGGAAAAACGTTGAGCCTGGTAAATTGGATGATAAAGACTTTGCCTTATGGAAAAACGCAAAAAATGATGAAATTTTTTGGGATTCACCTTGGGGTTTAGGAAGACCTGGGTGGCATATTGAATGTTCGACGATGAGCATGAAATATTTAGGGGAAACAATAGATATACATGGTGGAGGAAAAGATTTAATTTTTCCTCATCATGAAAATGAAATAGCACAAAGTGAATCTTTAACAGGTAAACAATTTTCCAGATATTGGTTACATAATGGATTGATTAAAGTTAATGGCCAAAAAATGAGTAAATCTTTAAATAATGGAATTTTGTTAGAAGATTTATTAAAAAAGTATAATTTTGAAATAATAAGAATGTCTTTATTAGAAAATAATTATCGTTCTGATATGAATGTGGTAGATGGGATGTTTGAACAGCAAGAAGCAAAAATATATATGATATATAAATTATTTTATTTAATTGATCTTTTAGGCAATGGCTATAAACCAAATGATAATTCTGAATATTTAAATAATATTGATAAAAAATTTAGAATAGCTATGGATAATGATTTTAATACTTCTGTAGCAATTGGAAATATCTTTGAATATGTGAACTTGATGAATAAAATGATCAATAAAAATGAAATTCAAGAGGTCGTTGATATGAAAAATGCTTTAATAAAAGTATATTCAACTTTAGGATTACTTCAGCAAAACCCTAGCAAAGTTATTAAAGAAATAAAGGATAAATATTTAGCTTTATATGATATTGCTGAAACTGAAATAAATGAAATGATATTGAATAGAAAGCATTATAAAGACGAAAAAAATTGGCTAGAGGCAGACAAAATAAGAAATAAGTTGCTTGAGAGAGGAATAATTCTTAAAGATGGCAATAAATCAACTGAGTGGGATATTGATATTCCCCCAAAAGTAAGGATTCGATAAAAAATTTTATTTGTTATTATTAATTTAAAATATAAATATATTGTATAATATATTTATAATTTGGGCCTGTAGCCAAGTGGTAAGGCATGGGACTGCAACTCCCTGATCGTTGGTTCAAATCCAATCAGGCCCTCCAATATGATAGAAAACTTGAACTAATTTATTTCGAGAGTAATAAATATATTTTATGTATGAAAAATGTCGCTACGAAAGTCATGGCCTTAAAGTATACATGACAAGGACCTCCGATACTTATGGTAATGGCTTGGGAGATGAGAGTCTTCTTCGCCTTCAAAGAAGAGCATATGAAATGGGCTATTATGGCGTAGTAAGTAAAATAGTATATAGTAATCATCATAATGCCGGTGGTAATTCGAATTATATGGGTTATGAAATTTTATTGCCCGGCTATCTTACTTTAGATGAACTAACTAATGAACTTAATATCGTAAGCAAATTCAATAATATTTATCCTTTAAAAGAAAGCCATGTTCGCTTTTATGCAAGAGATTATGATACTGAAAGAATATATTCAAAATTAGATGGAAGTGTCTATACTTTTAAAGATAATTATGCTGTTAATAGAATTCCATATAAACTATTTAACGTTAAATCGATTATTTTTGAAAATTCTTATTTGAGTAATAAAGATGACTTTAACTGGTACTGGAAAGATAAAAATTGGATTAAAGTAAGTGAAGCTAAGATTGAAGTATATGTAAATTCTCTTGGAGTAACTTATAATTCTGATAATTCTAGTTGTCTTTAATTATTATATAAATATTTACCATTAGTTATTTAATGTAAAAGATAGGACCATTATTAAAATAAAGCTGAAATATTTACTTTAAAGACAGTTTATGATACAATATATTAAAGAAAAAAGGAGAAATTATATGGATGAAATTTTAAGTAAAACGGAAGAAAAAATGAAAACTAGTATCGAAGCATTGGAAAATAAATTTACTAATGTTCGAGCAGGAAGAGCTAGTCCTTCGATGTTAGATGGAGTAATGGTAGAGTATTATGGTACTCCAACTCCTATCAAAAGCTTAGCAACAATATCTGTACCAGAAGCTAGACAACTATCTGTTAAGCCATTTGATAGAAGTGCTCTAGGAGCTATCGAAAAAGCAATATTTGAAGCTAATCTTGGCGTCACACCAAATAATAATGGCGAAGCTGTCTTTATTGTTATACCACCTCTTACTGAAGACCGCCGAAAAGAGCTCGTTAAACAAGTAAAAGAACTAGCGGAAGAAGCTAAAATTTCTCTTCGTAATATTAGACAAGATGCTAATCGAAGCTTGGAAGCCCTTAAACTTCCCGAAGATGAAGAAAAAAGAGGAGAAACGAAAGTTCAAGATCTAATTAACGAATATAACAAAATTATCGAAGAAAAATTAAAAGATAAAGAAAAAGATTTGATGACATTATAAATTTTCTAAAAAGGGGGATAAAGGTTATGGAAAAGAAAATATATATGCCTAGTATGGATGATTTATATAAAATGCAAGATTTAAATGCCAATATCTATAAATATATTTTAACTAAGGCTATTGAATCAATTATCATGGAGGGAGTTAATCTTCCAAATAAGGGAATGTTAAAAGGAGCATATAAGTACTTGAGTGAAAACCCTGATATTGCTTATGCAATATGTGCTATGTACCCAGAAGAAATTAAATATTCGGAAATTGCCAGAGAAGATCCCAGTTTATGTTTAACACTAATGCAAATGGATATGAAAGAGAAGAAAAGTTCTTTGGACTATATCAGTTACTTTGATCCGAGTGTTATAAAAAATTCACTTGTCTTCGAAGAGGGAATTATCGGTCTCGAAAGAGAACTTTCTACTAATCCATATTATCGCTTTAACTATAGAAGTAATTTTCTCTTTGATCGCATTTTTAATGGTGAAATTCAAAATAAAGATTTCGATGGCGGCCTTATAAAGACAAGACAAAAAATTATCGATAGCCTTGTCAAAATTGAGCCATCTTATGCTGTTTCTCTTTCGAGTGAATATTTTAATGATAAGAGAGAAAGCTTGTGGAATGGAATAAATAATTATGCTAACCGCTACAAAATAAGAATGGATGCTGGGGAAGAATACTATCGTCACGATATTTTAACTAATCCTGATACAAATGTTAAAAGACTATTAAAGTGTATCGATGAAAGAAAAAGATAATAAGATGATAATAAAGAAGCAGTAATATTAACGACGTTAAGTCTAATAAAATACTAATATTACATGAGAAAGGTGATACCACGATATAGTTTCGTCCTTTTAGGTATCATCTTTTTATATTACTAGAGGTGATAAAATTGAATAAGAATGCCGACTATTTACTTAGGTATGTTTCGATGGAGACATATAATAAAATCTTACGAGAAAAAAATAATTATGTTTTAGAACTGATTAATGATAACTATGTCGATATAAATTTAAATATCAAGTTTTTAATTAAATATGGTGTCAGTAATATTGAAAAAGTAATTACGAGTATGCTAGAAGAATTAGCAATACCTCATGATGAATTTGTAAATAAAATTCTCGAATATGAAAAAAATTTACCCAAGAGTGAAGTTATCATGTTATTAGAAAATTTATAGAAATAATATCAAAATAAATTAGAAAAAGTTAATAATTAAAGTAGAATTATATGTTATGCAATAAAACTGTCAAGTTTTCGAGCAAAGACTTAGGAAAAGCATAAGCTTTAAGAAGAAGTCTTATAGTCCTAATTAACTTTTATCCATATTAAAAAGAAATGAGGTTAAATATGAAAATAAAATATAACTTAATTCACAAGGACAAAAATACTAAAGCAAGATATGGTCTTTTAGAGACTAATTATGGTACTTATGAGACACCAATTTTTATGCCAGTTGGAACCCAAGCTACTGTAAAAACTTTAGACCCAGATGAAATCAAAGAAATTGGCTCTGGTATAATTTTATCTAATACATATCACCTATGGTTAAGACCGGGCGAAGATATCGTAGCTAAAGCTGGCGGACTTCATAAATTTATGAATTATGATGGACCGATATTAACTGATTCAGGTGGCTTTCAAGTTTTTTCACTGGCTAATCCGAAAGATATTTCTGAGGAGGGTGTTATTTTTAAAAGCCATATAAACGGTGAAAAATTATTTCTAACGCCCGAGAAGAGTATTGCCATTCAAAATAAGTTAGATAGCGATATTGCGATGAGTTTTGATGAATGTCCTCCTGCCAGTGCCAGTCATGAATATATGCAAAATAGTGTCGAAAGGACTATCAGATGGGCTAAGAGAGGAAAAAAGGTGCATTCTAATCCTCATCAATCATTATTTGGAATAATTCAAGGTGGTGCTTACGAAGACATCCGTAGATTCTCCGCTACAGAGACAGTTAAATTAAATTTTGATGGTTATTCGATTGGTGGAGTTGCCAATGATGGCGAATCTAAAGAAGATATGTATTTGGCAATCGATTACTCGATACCGTATCTTCCTGAAGATAAACCTAGGTATCTAATGGGAGTAGGAGAACCTATCGACTTATTTGAAGGAGTCGAAAGAGGTATCGATATGTTCGACTGTGTTCTTCCAACACGACTTGCTCGTCACGGTCATGCCTTTACGCGAAATGGTAAAATTAATTTACGAAATGCTAAATATAAAGAAGACTTTACTAGTATCGATGAAAACTGTGATTGTAAATGTTGTAAAAATTACACTAAAGCTTATATTAGGCATCTTTTGGTAGCAAATGAAACTCTCGGACAGAGATTACTATCTATTCATAATTTAAGATTTTTAATTAAAATTATGGAGGAAATTCGTGAGTCTATTAAAAATGATCGCTTCCTCGAACTAAAAGAAGAATTTTATCATAGCTATTTAAAAAATAATCATTCGAAAACTTCTAAACAAAAAGATTAAAAAATACTTCTGTAAAGACCAAAAAGATGGTATAATTTAAGAGAGCCTATAAAATTCTCTCAAATGAAGTTTAGAGGTGGTATGATATGACAAAGTATGTATTTGTAACAGGCGGTGTTGTTTCAGGATTAGGGAAGGGAATAACAGCGTCTTCTTTAGCTCTTCTTTTAAAAGCGAGGGGCTATAAAGTATTTATGCAAAAATTTGATCCCTATTTTAATGTCGATCCTGGGACGATGAACCCTATTCAGCATGGTGAAGTATTCGTAACCTATGACGGCTGTGAAACAGATTTAGATTTAGGACATTACGAAAGATTTATCGATGAAGAATTAAACTATACTTCGAATATCACTAGCGGTAAAATCTATTCATCAGTTATCGAAAAAGAGCGAAAGGGCGATTATCTAGGAGCCACCGTTCAGATGGTACCTCATATAACCAATGAGATAAAGAATAAAGTATACGAAGCGGGAATTACATCTAATGCCGATATAGTTATCACTGAAATAGGCGGAACAGTAGGTGATATTGAATCTCAATCTTTTATCGAAGCTTTGAGGCAAATTCAATATTCTGAAGGTAGGGAAAATACTTTTTTCGTTCATACGACATTAATTCCATATATTTATGGTTCAGGGGAGCTTAAAACTAAGCCGACACAAAATAGTGTCAAAGACTTAAGAAATATGGGAATACGTCCCGATGCCTTAGTCTGTCGAACTCCATTTCCTACCAGTCTTTCTCTCAAGAAAAAGCTCTCATTATTTTGCTCTGTTCCCGAAGAAAATGTCATCGATGCGGTCGATGTAACCAATATATATCAAATTCCTATTAATTTCTACGAACAAAAAATTGACGAAATCATCTTGAGACAGTTTGGAATGAAAGCTCATAAAGCCGATTTAAAATATTGGCAAGATTTAATTAATACTGTAAATAATTTAACTGATGAAATTGAAATAGCATTAGTAGGAAAATATGTCGAACTTCACGATGCCTATATTTCTGTAGTCGAATCGCTCAAACATGCCGGTTATAAATATAATAAAAAAGTTAATATAAATTGGATTGATTCTGAATCATTAGAAAAAGAAAAAGTTAACATGAAAGAAATATTTAAAAATTCTAAAGGAATTATCGTTCCGGGCGGATTTGGTTCACGTGGAATAGAAGGTAAAATAAAAGCTATCAAATATGCTAGAGAAAATGACGTTCCTTTTTTAGGAATTTGTCTTGGAATGCAACTTGCCATTATTGAATTTGCTCGCGACGTTTTAAAAATAGAAGATGCTTCTTCAACTGAATTCAAAGCTAACTGTCAAAATCCTATTATCGACTTAATGGCGGATCAAAAATCAATTGTCAATATGGGCGGTACATTAAGACTTGGAAATTATGAATGTAAAATTCTTCCTAATACGTTAGTTAGTAGCCTATATAAAACAGATATCATAAATGAGAGACACCGTCACCGCTACGAATTTAATAATAAATATCGTGATATTCTCGAAAAGAATGGTATTGTCTTTTCGGGTTATAATGAGAAAAGTAATTTGATGGAAATTATCGAAATACCAAAATTAAAATACTTTATTGCATGTCAGTTTCATCCTGAATTCAAAAGTAGACCAACAAAACCTCATCCTTTATTCGACGGTTTAATAAAAGCTAGTATAGCTAAAAAATAATAGGATGATAACGATTAAAAGTTATGAAAATATCTTGTAAGGAAAAGATATTAGATGATAAAGAAGCTAGTATAAGAAAAACACATCCTTTCGGAAGTGTATTCTATCATGTACTAGCTTTTATTGAATATTTACTTAAAAAATAAGTAGATATTTTTATTTTAACTTTTGAATTGTCATCGATAGAACAGTATTGACAAACGAAGACTCTGAATAGATACGATTTTTACCAGGACTATTAAGGTAAATTGTATTGAGACCTAAATTAAGAATTTCAAATTCTTCATTATCTAAAACTGTCGGAACAATTCCCCTTGCTACTACCGCGACTCCCGGCTGTAAATCACACCAAACACTAGCTCCTGCATATACGGTTTCTTCATCAACTTTTTTAAAACCGACACATACGATATCTAAATCTTCATTAAAGAGAGTAGAATTAATAACGCGCGCTTCGACGGTAAAATTGATAAGATAAATGCCGCTATGGAGAAAGGTAATTGTATTGGTATCGCTATTGAGAACAAAATCGCCAGTTGTATCGTATGCTTTTAAATCGATAGGTATTCTTGTATTGGAAGGAACAGCAAATCCACCATTGGGAAATCCTTCGTTAAATGTTACGAAGTAAGCGGTCGGTATTTCTAATGGTCCGGGCATTCCTTGGGGTCCTTCGATACCAGGTTCTCCTTTCGGTCCTTGTTCTCCTCTTGGCCCTTGAATCCCAGGAAATCCCATTTCTCCCATCTCTCCTTTAGGGCCCTGTGGTCCTTGTTCTCCCTGTGGTCCTATAGGTCCTTGAGGTCCAGGTATTCCTTGAATTCCTTGGTCGCCTTTCGGTCCTTGAATGCCCTGAATTCCCTGAGGCCCTTGTTCTCCTTGCGGTCCTCTTTCTCCTTGCAGTCCGGCCATTCCTTGAATCCCTTGGTCTCCTTTGGGACCTTTTATAAGTCCCACGTCGATCCACTCTTGTTTTGATTCCGACCATACATATAGATTACCGCCAACTAAGTAGCTATCTCCAACTTTGCCGATAGGATTATCATTTTTAAGAGCCTCTAGAGTATCATAAGAACCTAAAATAGTTACGCTAGTGCCGGGAGTTCCCATTGGTCCTTGCTCTCCCATCGGACCTTGTTCTCCCTGTGGACCTCTTTCCCCTTGTAGTCCTTGAATACCCTGAATGCCTTGCTCGCCTTGAGGACCTCTTTCTCCTTGGGGTCCTATTTCTCCTTGAATACCTTGTTCTCCTCGCACACCAGGATCGCCTTTAGGTCCTCTAATAGTGCCGACATTACTCCAACTATTATTCGAAGACCATATATATAAATCATCACCAACTATATAAGCATCTCCTATATTACCAGTCGGATGATTTTCAGTAAGTTCTTCTAAATTACTATAAGAACCTAAAATATTAATTCCTCTTCCTTCTGGCCCCGTAGGACCCATTGGACCTGTAGGTCCTACTTTTCCAGGAGGAACAAATATTTGTGAAATAGGTGAGGGAAAGCAGCAATTTGTATCTATCTTATTAGTACATTTTTTATGACAGTTAACCATCTTTATCTTCCTTTCTTTCTATTATAAGATATGAAAATATAGGATATATTGTAATCGAAAAAGCATAGGAAATATAAATATTTATACTAAAAAAATATTTACAAAAAAGAAAGTATCTGCTATTATATTAAGACAAGAAGAGGTGAGACATAAGATGCAAATAGTTTATCCTTATAATTATGTTAGTTTATTAGCCCTAAGTTATCTTATGAAGTATGAAGAACAAAGATATGTAAAAATAAGCACTCTTCAAAAATATCACCAAAAGGTTGTAAATAAAATAGTTAATTTTTGTAAAGGTGAAAATCAAAATCTTTCTAGTCAATCCCAAAGCGAGGAGGTAAAAATAATATTAGGAATTGAAAACTTAATGACCTTTTTTAAAAAATATTCTCATCTTTGCTATTATAAAGATGGTTGTATTTATGTACGAGATGATGTAGATTACTATCAACTCATGAATGAAAGAAATAATTACCATAAAGAGGAATATAATTTTATTGACTTTATAAGTGATGGTAGTGAAGAATTAAAAGTTTTAGGTATTTCTACTATTCGAAAATTTCTACAAAAAGTGCTCAAAGAAGAAATGACCCTCGAAAAAAAATATTTAGAATTAGATAGTCCTCTCTTTAATATTGATATTTTAAATTTTAAAAAGTTACTCTTAAAAAGAAGTATAACACTTTTAAATATTGCTAATCTTCCCGACTATCAAGAAGAAGCATTTAGAGATGTAGCAATTTCACTAGAAGAAGATTATGCTTTTGATTATGAAATAGAATTATTTGATTCCGATTTATGGAATGAAAAAAATGTTGATGAAAGCGCATCGGAACAATTAGAATTTAGTCCTCTCGATATTCTCGAAGATATTTATCACTATGCTATCTTTGGAAGTGGTTGTCTTGCTCCTCATAAACTTGTCGAAATGATTGATAATGTCTATTTCGATATTGATTCTGATAGTGAATTTTTGGATGAAGAAGATTATCAATATGATGATAATAGTTATTTTGATGAAGATATAGTACCTGAAGATGAAGAAAATGAAGAAGTAATTGAAGAAAGTGAAGAAGAATATTCTAATTCTACTGAGGCTGATAAATACTTTTACTTAAATTATTTAAATAAATTAGATGATTATATTAATAATTATGGTAGTAATTCAGAATTAATTAAAACAAGAAATCGCCTCTTATATGCTTTAGATATGCCAGAATATGCTCTATATAGTAAAGAAGGACTAGCAAAGGCAAAAACTGAAATGCAAGATATGGAAATTACGGAAAATGATTTAAAATATTTAGAAAAAGAAATGCTCTTTTTTGCCAATGAAGTTTTTACAATTGAAGAAAATATTAATACTATTAAAAAGCTTATTCTTTTAAGTACTTATTATGAGCTTACTGGCGATAAAAATATCATGGAAATTATCTCTAACTATAAAAATCATGAAAAATTTTCTTTCTATTCGGAAGTTATTTTTGGAAGGAATATTCTTCACGATAAGAAATTAATATTGTAAATTATAAAAGTAATTATTTTATAACTATATATATTTAAAATTAAAGAAAGGAATATGTTACTGTGAATGATAATATTAAATTCTTAATGAATAATAATTTTAAAGGATTTATAAAATTAGTAGAACTAGGAATTATTGACAAAGAAATAGGCTGTGATGCCGCTATTGAAAGTAGAAATGCTGAATATATTTATTATTTTGCAAGAGATATAAAAGAAGCAAATATTACTAAATTAGAAGATGCAGTTATTCAAATTCAGAATGCTGAATATATTTATGAATTTGCTTTAAATGTATCAGGAACAAATATTTTAAAATTAGAAGATGCAGTTATTCAAACCCAAAATGCTGAATACATTTGTTATTTTGCAAGAGATGTAAGAGGAGCAAATATCACTAAATTAGAAGAAGTGGTTATTCAAACCCAAAATTCTAAATATATTTATGAATTTGCAAGAGATGTAAGAGGAGCAAATATCACTAAATTAGAAGAAGCGGTTATTCAAACCCAAAATGCTGAATATATCTATAAATTTGCTATAAATATACCAGGAGCAAATATTACAAAATTAGAAGAAGCGGTTATTCAAGCTCAAAATTCTAAATATATTTATTACTTTGCAAGAGATGTAAGAGGAGCAAATATCACTAAATTAGAAGAAGTGGTTATTCAAGCACGAAATAATGAGAGAGCAAAAAAAGATAGCTTAAAAAAGTTAGCAAAATTATTGCGAAAAGAAAAATATGAGGCCATTATAGATAATAAACAAACATATGAGAATTTATTTGTAGAAAATACTGCTTCGAAAGGAAAAAAATTAGTACGTTTAAATGATGATTTAAAAAGTAATAATGATAAGTAAACTTATATATATTCTTATCTTTAATTCATATAAAATTATTATAGATTTAAGGCACAAAATAGTGCCTTTTTAATTACATATAAATATATACATTTGTTCGATAAATTGTTGACTTTATTTTATTATAGCTATATACTTATTATAGATATGGAAGTGAGAAGATGCACGATATATGGAATCCATGGCATGGGTGTAAGAAGATAAGTGAAGGATGTCAAAACTGCTATATGTATTATTTAGATAAAGTAAGAGCGGGTAAAGATGGAAGTAATATTTACAAAACTAAAAATTTTAATTATCCTTTAAGTAAAGACCGCAGGGGGATGTATAAGATAAAGCCTGGAGAACAGATACGCGTATGCATGAATTCGGACTTTTTTCTTCCGGAGGCTGATTTGTGGCGAGATAGTGCTTGGGAAATCATTAAGAAGAGAAGTGATGTTAAATTTTTTCTTTTGACGAAAAGACCAGAAAGAGTTACTAACTGTCTACCGAAAGATTGGAATGATGGCTATGAAAATGTTTTTTTCAATGTCACTTGTGAAAATCAGAAGCGAGCTGATGAGCGAATACCATATTTATTAAAGCTTCCCTTTAAGCATAAAGGAATTATGTGTGCTCCATTTATTTCGGAAGTCAGTATTGAGAAATATTTAAAAACAGGCAAAATAGAACAAGTGATTGTTGGCGGTGAAAATTATGGAGGATCTCGTATTTGTAATTACGATTGGGTTAAGAAGTTACGAGAAGAATGCGTTAAATACAATGTGACTTTTTGCTTTATTGAAACGGGAACAAAATTTTTAAAAGATGGCAAATTATATACTATTCCTAGTAAAGAAGTTCAAAGTCGAATGGCTTATCTATCGAAGATGAATTATCAAGGACGAGAAATTGAATATAAATTATTTGATTTATTTGGAAATGTTTTAGTGAAAGAGTGGCTTTATACACCTACCTTTAAGGCAAGATGCAATACTTGTGGAGGAAAACTTATTTGTAATGGCTGCTCTAATTGTGGAAAGTGTGAAAAGTAGTGGATAATATCGATATTATTCTTGCCAAATTAAATAATTCTAAATTTCGAAGTAGTTTTCATCTAAATACTAAAGAAGTGGAGTATATAAGAAAAAATGGTCTCGAAAAAATAAGAGAGCACGCTTTTGAATTTATCAGATTGCGCTTAGCACCCGCTAGTCCATTAAATGATGGCAAGCAAACTCCAATGCACGGACACCCGGTTTTTGTAGCGGAGCATGCGACCGCTAGTTGTTGCCGCAAATGCTTGTATAAATGGCATCATATTGCTAAAAATAAAAATTTAACTGAAGAAGAAATCACCTATATAGTAGAGGTCATTATGAGGTGGATTAATCGTCAATTAGAATGAAATATTTTATCAAAAAAGTCATTTAAAACTTCTTAAAATATCTTGATAGTTCACTGTCAAAAATTATTCAAATAGCTCGATAGAACTTTACAATTAAAGTTAGCAATGATATAATTAATACTGATAGAAGGTTGATGTTATGGCAAAGAAAAAACAAAAAAAAGATGCTGAAAAGAAAAAGTTTGAATATAGTAATGAAGTTGTCGGAATGATTCTCATTTTAGCGGCAATTATTGGAATAGGAGGTTATGGTCCTGCCGGTAATTTTATTCGTTCGTTTGCTGTTTTTTTAATGGGTAATATTTATATATTTTTACTCTTAGCTATTCTTATTCTTGGTGGATATCTAATTTTAAAGAGAAAGACACCCGACTTTTTAAATCCTAGATGGATTGGCTTTGCTGTTATTTTGATAGGCTTTTTAGTTCTACTTCACATGAAATATATAACTTTAAATTCTCAGGAAGGAACTAAAATAATAACCGAAACATTTAATAATTTACTAGTTTGTTTTAAAAGCCCTAGTGCTATTTCCAATAGTGGAGGTGGTATTATTGGAGCTTTATTTACTTATGTTTTTTATAGTCTTTTTAGAAATGGAACGACGATTGTCATAATAACGCTTATGATTATTGGAGCTATTTTACTATTTAATACAAGTATTATGGATTTACTTCGAAAAATTAAACTTCCAAAACATCAGAAGAAAGAAAAAGATGAAGAGGATGATGAGGAGGAAGATGACAAGCGAATTATTCTATCGTCATCCAAAGATACCGATAAGGTAGGCGAAAAAGAGGCTTTACCATCGGAATCAGATATTCCTATTAAAACGATTGATAGTCCTACTGTCGAAGAAGCCGCCGAAGAAAAGCCAGTTATTAATGTTAATTATAAACTTCCACCTCTTTCACTTTTAAAGCAGACTAAAGGAAGTAACGATAAAGAAAATGTCGAGGCAGTAAAGCAAAACATTATTACCCTCGAAAAAGTTTTAGCGGATTTTGATATACCTGGAAAGATTAAAGAATGTCATATTGGACCATCTGTTACACAGTATGAATTAGAATTGAAAGCCGGTACGAAAGTTAATAAGCTATTATCTATTCAAAAAGAGATTGCTCTTAATTTGGCGGCTAAAGATGTTCGTATTCAAGCACCAATTCCTGGAAAGAGTACTATTGGAATCGAACTTCCTAATAAAGTAACTTCTCCCGTATCATTTCGTGAAGTATTATCTAAACTTCCCGAACCTAGCGAAAAGTCACTTCTCGCCGTTGGACTCGGAAAAGATATTATGGGCACTGTCAAATGGGCGGAAATTAATGCTACTCCCCATCTTCTCGTAGCTGGAGCTACTGGTAGTGGTAAATCAGTTTGCATTAATTGTATTATTTCTTCGATACTGATGCGTACTAAACCTGACGAAGTAAAACTTGTCATGGTCGATCCTAAAAAGGTTGAATTATCGATGTATAATGGCGTTCCTCATTTGTTAGCACCCGTTGTAACTGATCCCAAGAAAGCTTCGATAGCTCTTAAGAATATTGTCGCCGAAATGGAGAGAAGATATCAAGTTTTTGAAGATACTAAATGTAAAAACATTGGTTCGTATAATAAATTTTGTGAAACAAATACTGATTATCAAAAACTACCATATATTGTCTTTATCATCGATGAGTTAGCTGACTTAATGCTAGTAGCCGCTAAAGATGTCGAAGATTCCATTATGCGTATTACTCAGATGGCAAGAGCAGCAGGAATTCATTTAATTGTAGCTACTCAAAGACCATCTACTGACGTCATCACCGGTGTCGTAAAAGCCAATATTCCTTCTCGTATATCTTTTGCTGTCTCTTCGTCGATCGATTCCCGAACGATTCTCGACCAAACTGGAGCGGAAAAGTTACTTGGTAAAGGTGATATGCTCTTTAAACCGATGGGGGAAAATTCTCCAGTTAGAATTCAAGGTGCATATGTAAGTGATGAAGAACTTCAAAAAATAGTCGATTATACGATATCCCAGCAAAAGGCTAATTATGATAATTCGCTTACTGAAGAAAGAGGTGGCGGCTCAGAAGATGCTGGAAAATATGATGATGGCTACGAGTCAAAAGAAGAATACGACGATCCACTTTATAATGAAATTGTAAGTTTTGCAATGGAATTTGGAAAAATATCTGCATCTTTAATTCAAAGAAAATATCGTATTGGCTATAATAGGGCAGCTCGTATTATCGATTTACTAGAAGAAAGAGGTATTATTGGACCTCAAAATGGTTCTAAACCACGTGAAGTATTAGTTAAAGGAGAGCAAAATAGTGATGATGAATAGTCGTCACTATTTGTATATGATATTAAAGGAAAATATAATGAAAATTGTGGTGATATGATGGAAACTATCGATTTGTTTAATGAATTACTAGAAAATAAAACGATTGGTGACATTGCCGACAAGCTTAATCTACATATTGGTACGGTCAGAAGATGGAAAACATTAAATGCTGTTCCGAAAAACTATTTTAATGATTTAAATGCTTTGTTAGGCGATAAATATGAAAATAAAAAGGAATATAGAGACAACGATCAATTTTATACTACCAAGGAAACTGCTAAATATTGTTATAAAAAGATGTTAAGTATATTAAAAGAACTTAAAATTGACGAAAAAGATTATATCTATATTGAGCCTAGTGCTGGTTGTTGTAATTTTTATACACTGCTTCCCAAAGAAAGAAGAATAGGTGTCGACATTGATCCTAAAGGAAAATTAAAAAATGAATTAAAAAAATCTGATTATTTAAACTTTTTTCCAGATTGTAATAAGAAATATATAGTTATAGGTAATCCTCCATTTGGATTAAGAGGCAATTTGGCATTACGATTTATAAATCATTCATATGATTTTGCTGATGTAGTAGCTTTTATCTTGCCACCTTTATTTAATTCGACAGGAAAGGGAGTACCAATGAAGAGGGTGAAAGGATATAAATTAGCTTATACGGAAAATCTTCCGAGAAATTCGTATCAATATCCTGATGGTACTTTAGTTGATGTTGCTACGATATTTCAAGTATGGGTTAAAGTAAATACTGAAAATATAAAAATAAAAGAGATAAAAACTTGTGAGACTTATGCTAAGGTGTATAGTTTGTCAGATGGTGGAACACCATCTAGTACACGAAATAAAAAAATGCTCGATAAGTGTGACGTATATTTACCTTCAACCTGCTTTAAAGGAATGCGTGCTTATAATAGTTTTGAAAAATTACCTAATAGAAGAGGTTATGGCATTGTATTTAAAAAAGAACAAGATAAATTGAAAGATTTGTTTTATAATAAAGTTAATTGGGAAAAGGTTGCTTTTATTTCGACTAATGGTGCACTTAATTTGCGGACTGATTTGATTATGAATCAAATTATTGAGGGAGGTTATTATGACAGATAATTTGGATGATTTTTTAGTTAGTTTACTAGATGAAATGGTAATTGAAGATATGCCTGAACAATGGAAAAATGCTAAATTTATAAATCAAAGAAAAATTCAAATAGATAAAAGAGGTAGTATTGGGGAAAGATTCTATATGCTAAATTTATCGAGATTATATCCTCGGAGAATTGAGTACCGGGATGGTGATCAAGGAGATTGGGATTTAAAAATTGGCAAGATGAAATTTGAAATTAAGACTTCTTCTCTTGATAAAAATGGCAAGTTTCAAAATGAAGGCTTAAAGAAGAATGGAGATTATAATGGAGTTTTATTTCTAGGAATTGCTCCCAATGACATATATATGTATTGTATAAAAATAGAAAATATTGATTTTGAGAATCAAATAATTAATCATAATGGAGTATGTGTTAGGCTTCATAATCGAGGCAAAGATGAACTTAATGAAAATGCTACGGGTGCAGGTTATAAATGTGATTTAAAACCAGAACAAATGAGACGTATATATACTTTAAGTGATTTAAAAGAAGAATTTGAAAAAGAATTTGGAAATGATATAAAATAATAAAATTATATAATATGAATTTTTTAAATTATAAACATATAGTTAATTTATACTTATAAAAAGTAGTTGCTATTTTCTAAAAATTATTATATAATTAATAGGCAGGTGAAATTATGATAATTAATTTATTTGATTTTATAACCAAGAACAAGATAGATATTGAAGGTGAAGTAGTAATTCCCTCTCAAATGCTTGAAAATAGTTCTATTAGAAGATTAAATAAAATAAGTTTTGATGGATCATTGGAAAAGTTAGTCGATGGAAGTTTTACATTATTAGGAAAAATTACAGGAACGATGATTATTCCCGATGATATAACTTTGGAAGATTATGAATATAATTTTACTAGCGAAATTGAAGAAAAAATAGACGAAACAAGGATAAATTTGCAAAAAACACTTGATATTACTGAAGATTTATGGCAAAATATTCTTGTGGAAGTTCCTCTCCAAGCTATAAATGATAAAAATAAGAATATTAGATTAGAAGGAGAAGGATGGAGATTAATAAGTGAGGATGAAGTTACGACTTCTAATAAGCCTCTAAGTAGTCTTGAAGATTTATTAAGGAAGGAGTGAAAGAGATGGCCGTTCCATTTAGAAAAGTAAGCAAAACAAGAAGAGATATGCGTAGAACTCATTATAAAATTACTGCTAATGGATTAGTAGAATGTTCTAATTGCGGTGCTAAAATAAGACCTCATAGAGCATGTCCAAAGTGTGGTTTTTATAAGGGAGTAGATACTTCTAAAGAAACTAAAACAGAAGTAAAAGTAGCTGAGGAAAAGAAAGCTCCTAAAAAAGCAAAATCTTCAAAAAAAAGTGAAGAATAATATTTAAAGCAGTACTATATTTTTGTATTGCTTTTTTTGCTTTATTTTTTGGCGAATTTTGTAAAATAATGTTTAAAAAAAGAATTAAAAGTGGTATACTTAAATAGTGATATAATTACAATATCAAATTTATAAAATAATGAAAGTTATATACTTTCTAAAAGAGGAGGGTTTTATGGAAAATAAACTAACAGGGTATCCACATATAGATAAGCCTTGGATGAAATATTATGACAAAGATGCTGTCTATACTAGTTTACCACAGACAAATTTAACAGAATATCTAAAAATGCGTAATGAAGAGAGAATGAATTTAGTCGCAGAAACTTACTATGGTAAGAAGACGACTTATGATGAACTTTTTGATAAAGCTGATGTAGCAGCTACTATTCTTTCAGAACTTGGCATTAAAAAAGGCGAAATAATTATGAGCCTCATGCCAAATATTCCCGAAGCAGGTTACTTATGGCTTGGAGCTACACAAATAGGTGCCATATCTGATTTTGTTGATCCACGTCCTGATAATATTAGTGCACGAGCTAATGCTGACAAGGTATTAGAGCTTATCAAAAGTGAAAAGGCTAAATATATTGTCGCTTTGGATCAGTGTTATTTGGGGATGTTAAAACCAATTGAAAAAGAACTTAAAGAACTTGGAATTGATAAAATAATCGTTGTTTCTGCTAGTGATGCTATGAATTTACAGGGAAAAATTGATTATTTGAAAGATGTTATTAATTATAATTCAATTAAAAATATGCGTGATATGCAAGCACAAAGCCAAATAGAAAAAAATATCAAAGATGATGTTAAGAGATTAAAATGGTATCAGGCTGCTTTAGAACAAATTCAAAATATGCAAAAACTAAATAGAGCACTTCAAGAAGCTATGAGTAATTCCATTTTACAAGTATATAAGTATAGTGACTTAGAAAGAGACTGCTTATGTACGAGAAAATATCTTCAAGATACCGACATTAATACGACAAACTATATTGGACATACTTCAGGAACCAGTGGTTCAAAACCAAAACCAATTCCAGTAACGAATAAAAATGGAATATCTACAATTGAACAATTATTTGGTGGTAGGGTTAATTGGAATCCTAAAGATAAGTGCTTACGTGTGTTACCATTATTTGCTCCATTTGGTGCTTATGATAATTATATATTTAATTTATCGAGTGGTTCTAATAATTTGTCAGTACCAGAATTTAAAATTAGTGAATTTGGCTATCTTTTAAAGAAATATCATCCTAATGTTATAATTGGAACAGCTACTTGGATAGCGGCGCTTCCTGATTGTGAATATCTTCAAAATGAAGATTTGTCATGTATTACAAGAATAATATATGGTGCTGAAGCAATGACGATAAAAGATATCGAAAGAGTAAATAAATGGCTTCGTTCTCATGGTTGTACAGTTGAATTGACAACTGGTCACGGTATGAGTGAATTTTTAGGTTGCGGTTCCTATGCTCAAAAGGAATATAATGTGCCTGGTTCGATAGGAATACCACTTCCTAAGACAATATATGCAATTGTTGATCCAAACATTGAAGATAAGCTAGTACCTCTTAAATTTGAAGATGGTAAGGACTTATTATCAGGTGAATTAGTTGTATCATCGGAAGCTGTTACTGACGGAGTTTTACATGGCGAAACGATTATTCCACATTATGATATGGATAACGAATCTTATATTCGAACTCGTGACATTGTAACTATGAATCGTGATGGTGTCTTTTTCCATGAATCACGTAAAGATCGTTCATTTGCCAGAATTGAAGGATATAAGGTTAAACCTTATGAAATTGAAAAAGAAATAATTCAAAATCCTAATGTTCATCAAGTCATTGTTGTCGATTATTTTGATGAACGTTACCGCGGATATATGCCAATTTGCCATATAGTACCGATGGATGAGAAAATATTAGAAAATGAAGAAGCAGCTTTGGAGTTAGTTAAAGATATTGTCTATAATAATATTATTGCTAATCCTAACATGCAGACAAGACAAATACCATCGAAGTTTCGTTTTAGATCTTCACTACCACTTACGAAAAATAGTAAAATTGATTTTAATACTATTCGTGATGAAGGACTTGATGGTACTGAAATAAATGTCGATGTCGATGAGACGAATTTATCAATTAAAGGTATAGAAATATATCCTAATAAAAATAAAGTTAAAATAAAGAAAAAATAATATTCAGTTGGAGTGTGATATATTTTGGAAAATATGCAAGGTTTTTTAATTGTCAATATATACTCATTCTTAGTTTTATTTTCGACATCTATTGTTTTTTGGAGTAAAAAAAGATTAGGACAGGTAGAAGATAGAACATATAGTATCTTTCTTTTCGTCAATTTATTTATGTCACTTAGTGGTTTAATCTTGGGACTTGTCGTTACACCAATTATTCCTTTTGACAAAACTGTTGTTATATTATTTAATAAATTTTATCTTGTAAGTTTATTTCTTTGGATAGCTATATTTACATTCTATATTATGTATATATCTTTAAAACACAAAGAAAAGTTAAAAAAACTTAAAAAAATATTTACAATTATTATAACAATTAGCATATTAGTAATTGTTATATTACCAACTAATGTCAGTGTAACTCCAAATGGTGAAGCTATTGCAACAGGACCTAGTGTCATGTTCAATTATACGATGTTTGCTGTTGGCTTTATTGTTGAAATAGTTTCTTTGATTTTAAATTATAAAAGCCTTAAAAATAAAAAATATGTTCCTGTTTATTTATTAATTTTATTAGGAACTATTACATTAATTACCCAAATGCTAGTTCCTTCTTTGAATTATTTAATTAATCCAGTTTTAATATTTATCGCACTTATTATGTATCATACGATTGAAAATCCCGATACCAAAGTATTAGAAGAACTTCATAAAGCTAAAGAAATATCAGATAGCTCTAATGAAGATAAAATGATGTTCTTGTATAATATGACTAATGAAATAAGAGGCATTATTAGAGATATAGATTTAGAAGCTGATTTTATTTTAAATGAAACAGATGACAATAAAGTAAATATTGAAAATATTAGTAATTCTGCTCGAGAGATAAAAGCTAGCACAGCTAAATTTACAACTATGACTAATGAGATACTCGATATTTCACAAGTAGACAGTAGTAATATTAAAATATATAATGAAAAATATAGTGTAAAGAATATTATTCGTGAAGTATACTCGATGTATAAGAATAAATGTGAGAATAAAGGTCTTGCTTTTAGACTAAATATTGCCAGTGATATTCCTGAATATTTATATGGAGATAGTATTAACCTAAAGAAGGCCTTAACTACTATTATTGATAATGCTTATAAATATACTGAAAAAGGTTATATTGAACTTCGTGTAAACGTTATCAAGAAAAGAGATATATGCAGATTAATTATTGCTGTCGAAGATTCTGGAACTGGAATTAAATCTGAAGAACTAAATCGTATTTTCGTAAGTAAGAATGATGAAGAAAGAGAAGGAACAAATTTAAGTGATAACTTATATAATGCCCGTAAACTAATTACTTTGATTGGTGGTACGATTATACCAACTAGTATTTTTGGAAAAGGAACGACGATAAAAATAGTCCTCGACCAAAAAATTTCTGAAGAAGAAGGAAATTTGAAAAAATATGAAAAAGTTTACGATAAAAAAGATATTCTAATCGTCGACGATAGCGAAGCAAGCTGTAAGATATTTAAAAAGATTTTTGATGAATCAAATATTAATCTTGATATAGTTATGACTGGTAAAGAATGCTTAGATAAAATAAGAAACAAAGAAAAGTATGATTTAATTTTATTAGATGAAGAAATGAAACCATTAAGTGGTATCGATGTCATCAGTAAATTAAAGGAGATAAGAAGCTTTAATACACCAGTATTATTACTTACCAAGAATAATAGTTATGAATACGACGATAAATATTTAAAATATGGATTTGATGATTTTATACTTAAACCTATTGATAAAGATAAAATATTTGAAAAAATAGACAAGTACTTGTAAATACTTGTCTATTAATTTTTTATTGGCGGAGAGAGAGGGATTCGAACCCTCGGAACCAAATAGTTCATAGCTTTTCGAGAGCTACACCTTAAACCGCTCGGACATCTCTCCGTTTAGATAATTATAGCATATTAATCCAAAAAAGTTAAGTAAATATTCGGGAAAAAGTGTCAGCAAGCAAATTTTTCTTTCTATTTCTTATCTTTTCTGCTATAATTAAATTATAAGGTAGGTAGGGAATATGAAATTAAATGAAAAAAGAATGGTTAATGATATTAGACTTTTAGCTCTCGATATGATTGATTCTGCTGCCAGCGGTCATCCTGGCATTGCCCTTGGAGCCGCTCCAACATTATTTACATTATTTACATATCATTTAAAGTTTGATTTAGAACGAAAAGAATGGTGTAATAGGGACCGACTTGTTATATCGGCAGGGCATGGTTCAGCTTTATTATATGCTACTTTATTTTATTGCCTAGATGAATATAATATTGAAGAATTAAAAAATTTTCGAAAGATTGGTTCACCATTAAGCGGTCATCCTGAATATAACTTAAATAATCGTATTGAAATGACGACAGGTCCATTAGGAGAAGGATTTGCTACTTCGGTAGGAATGGCTATAGCCGAAAAAAATCTCGAAGCTACTTTCAATCGCAAGAAAAATACTCTTTTTGATTACTATATTTATTGCCTTTGCTCCGATGGTGATTTAATGGAAGGAATATCGTACGAAGCGGCCTCTCTAGCGGGAACACTCGGCTTAGATAATTTAATTGTATTATATGATTCTAATAATGTGACAGCTGATGGAGCGAGAGATAAATCCTTTACTGAAGATGTTGCCTCACGTTTTGACAGCATGGGCTGGGAAGTAATTTATGTTAAAAATGGCGATTCAGTAGCGGATATTTCCAGTGCTATCGATAAAGCTAAAAAGAGTAAATGTCCCGTTCTTATCGAAATAAATACCACTATCGGTAAATATTCCAAATACGAGGGAACAAATAAAGTCCATTCGGGAGCTTTAGAAAAAGAAGACTTAGAAAATATTCGCCTATCATTAAAGGGAGATAAACCTTTTACATATGATGAGACATGCCGAAATGATCTTTTAAGATTTATCAAAGAGGGAACGGAAGATTATTACCGCGAATGGTATTCAGAATATGAAATGTATATTGCTAATTCGACAGATAGTGAAAAAGATTCTCTAAATCTTATTATTGATAATGAAGATATTTCTCTCGATATCGAATCTGTCATCGATGCTAGTAAAATTTTTGAAGATAAACCAATGCGCGATATTAATTATCAAATTATGAATGTTATAGGAACCTTTATTCAAAGTTTTCTCGGTGGAAGTGCCGACTTGTTATGTAGTACGAAGACATATCTCAAAGGAAAAAAAGAATTGACAGAAGATAATTATGCTGGTAGAAATATTTATTTTGGAGTAAGAGAAAATGCAATGGCAGCCATAGCCAATGGACTTGCTTTATCTAATCTAAGACCTTACGTAAGTACTTTTCTAGCTTTTTCAGATTATATGAAACCATCGATTAGATTATCGGCCATGATGCATCTTCCCGTAACTTATATATTTACTCATGACAGTATTAGAGTAGGTGAAGATGGTCCTACCCATCAGCCTATCGAACAGTTAGGAATGCTCCGCAGTATTCCCGAATTTACAGTATATCGCCCATGCGACTATAAGGAGTTAATTGGCTCTTGGACTAACATTTTAAAAGAAGGAGGACCTTGTGCTTTGGTACTTCCTCGTGGCCGAACAGAGACGATGAAATACACTAGTGCTAAGAAAGTTATTCGTGGCGGTTATATAATTAGCGAAGTTAAAACGAGACTCGATTTAATAATAATAGCTACTGGTAGTGAAGTATCGCTAGCTATCAAAATTAAAGAGGAACTACTAAAGAATTATATTGAAGCTAGAGTTGTTTCGATGCCAAATTTAAATATCTTTTTAAAACAAAGTAAAGACTATCAAGAACAAGTTCTTCCGACAGGATATCGTCGTATGGTAATCGAACTTTCCAATGATGCAAACTGGTTTAAACTTATATCTTCGGAGGAAGATTTTATCGGTGTAACGAAGTTTGGAAAGAGTGGTAGTGAAGAAGACGTATTAAACTATTTTGAATATGATATTCAAGATTTAGTTATAAAAATTAAAAACAGCTTATAATTCGACATAAAAAAATAAATATAGTATGTTAGACTAATACTGGTGATTAGATATGCGAACATACTATATTTTTAATGTCAATAAATACTACAAATATATGTATAAAAATAAGCCATATAAAATGTATAAAATATTTGAAGAAATATATCGTACTAAAGATAACTCACTAATTAAAAATTATGGAATAATCGAGCAAATTATAAATCCTTTTAATAAAATAATGATAAATGAATATATTAGTTATGAATACAAGTTTAAATATGGGTATAAAAGAGAAGATAATATACATTATCTAAATAATATCGAAAATAGTATTATGACTATAAATAATTATAATATTAAACTTAAGACTAGCAATAATTATTCTCGCTTTTTTGATATTTTAAATACTTATAATGACAACTTATTTGTATGCGATTTCGAAAACTACGATTATTTCTGGCTCAGTAAACTAAAGTTAAGTTCTTTACAAAGTAAAGAATTAATAGTACAATAGAAATTGAAGGAGAGGAAGAATATTATGCTTTGGGACATATTATATGTAGTATTTGGATTAATAATAGGTCTAGTAATAGGATTTCTTATTGCCCGCAAATTAATGAAGAAGGAGCTTAAGAAAAATCCACCTATTAACGAACAGATGATTAGAACAATGATGAGTAGTATGGGAAGAACACCTTCTCAAAAACAAGTTAATCAGATGATGAAACAAATGAATAAATTTATGTAATATTTTAGAAAGATAAGTATTTGATCTTTCTTTTTTTAATTTGTAAATTACAAATATTTATTATATAATATATTTAAAGAAAGGAATAAATTTATGATTATAACATCTTTAAATAACGAACATATTAAAGAAATAAATAAATTAAAAGAGAAAAAGTACCGCGATATTACTAATACTTTTCTTATCGAAGGAGAACACCTTATTAAAGAAGCTCTTTTAGAAGGCTTAGTAAAAGAATTAATAGCGGTCGATAAACTTGATTTTAACTATGATGGAAATATTACTTATGTAACTTCTAATGTTATGAAAAAATTATCAAGTATGGAAAGCCCACCAAAAATTATGGCAGTAGTGTATAAAAAAGAAGAGAGAGAGACTGGTAATAAAGTTCTCATTCTCGAAGATATTCAAGATCCCGGTAATCTCGGAACGATAATTAGGTCTTCGCTTGCTTTTGGAGTTGATACTTTAGTTCTAAGTCCTAAAACAGTAGATTTATACAATCCCAAAGTTATTCGTGCTACGAAAGGAATGATTTTCCATTTGAATATTATTGTCCGTGACTTAGAACCATTTATCGAATCATTAAAAAAAGAGAAATATCAGATATTTGGTACGAAAGTTGATGGAGGTCGTGATATAAGAAAAGTTACTATTCCTTCGAAGTATGCAATTATCATGGGAAATGAAGGACAGGGAATGTCAGAAAAATTAAGTAAGCTATGCGATGAAAATATTTATATTAAAATAAGTAATCAAGTCGAAAGCTTAAATGTTGCCGTAGCTTCTTCTATTATTTTATATGAGGTGTATAATAATGAATCTAATCAAAATAGGTAAAATAGTCAATACCCATGGTATTAAAGGAGAACTTAGAATTATTTCTAAGTTTCCATATAAAGATAAAGTTTTTAAAAAAGATATGCCTATCTATATCAATAAAGTAAATAGAGAAATAATAAATACATACCGTCAGCATAAAAATTTTGATATGATAACTATGAAAGATTACAATAATATCAATGAAGTATTAAAATACAAAGGACAAAAAGTCTACGTTTGTAAGGATGATATTAAACTAGATGCTGGCGTTTACTTAGATGAAGATATAATAGGATTAACCGCTATATACGAGAATAAAGATAGAGGTACTGTTAAAAATATTGAAAGATATGCCAAAAATACTCTTATTAATATTCAAAATAATGGTAAGACTTATTTAATTCCCTATAACTCTAACTTAATTGATAAAATCGATATCGAAGATAAAAAAATATACATCAAAGACATTGAAGGCTTATTTTCTGATTAATTAGCTAATTATTTTTAATATAAAATTTCTAATGTCTACCTTGACAAGCTTGGAATTAATACTTTATAATGAAGTTACAGGGGGACATAAAATGAAAGAAGAAAATAAAAAAACAGGGTGGGAAAGACAGGTTGAAGCTAAAGATAGTGGAGAAAAGAAACATCCTACTGTTATATGTGATAACTTAAGACTTATCGTCGGCCTCGGACAGTGGCTCGAAGTACTGCCCGCCAAAAGAAAGCAAAGAAAATACGGAATGTTAACTAATACCGACCTTAGCGTCCAAGAAATTCTTCGAATGAAGCATATTTCCAATGGTAAGAAAGAAATGATAAATAGAAAATTTAGTGAAATACTATCACTTGCTGGTATTGATAACAATGAAACATGCCTACTTAGTAGGTATGATGAATATAATAAATCGTTTGATTGTTATTTTGTATGTGCTAATATTGATGCCCGAATAATACTAGAAAACCGTAATTATAAAGACGAAATTTCTTATCTTACTATCGATACCAAAAAAGAAGAGAGAAAATTTTCCTTTTTGCCAGAAGATGAAGAAGGAAATGTCAAATTAAATCTCATTTCTCATGTTATAAAACCCAAAAAAATGCAAAAAGATTTTAAAATAAATACAAAAAAGAAAATACGATATAGATAATGAAAATCAAAAGCTTTGTTGTAAATTCCTATAGGAAACATCAAATAAATTTTGATTTTTTTATTAGTTTATTTTCGAGTAATCTCTACTATCAATACTTTACAATTATTTCATCTTATATTATAATAGTAGTTAATTGAAAGAAGGTAATGTTATGAAGATTGATGTCCTTACATTATTTCCTAATATGTATGATAATTTTTTAAGTGAGTCAATTATCAAAAGGGCTATTGAAAGTAAAAAAGTTACTGTTAATATTCATAATATTAGAGATTATACTGTCTATAACAACAACCAAGTCGACGATTATCCTTATGGCGGTGGAAATGGTATGGTTCTGATGTGCGATCCTATTTTTCGAGCCGTTGATGATTTAAAGACTCCCGATTCATATATCATTATGATGACTCCTTCTGGAAAAGTTTACAAACAAAAAACAGCCTTCGATCTATCATCAAAAAAACATTTAATAATTTTATGCGGCCACTACGAAGGATTTGACGAGCGAATAAAAAGTATTGTCGACCTCGAAATATCAATTGGCGATTACATTCTGACAGGAGGAGAGTTACCTTCGATGGTTGTTCTCGATTCAGTTATCAGACTATTAGATGGCGTTATTACTAGCGGTTCACTGGAAACAGAAAGCTTTAATGATGGACTATTAGATTATCCTAATTATACGAAACCATTCGAATATCGAGGTATGAAAGTACCGGAAGTTCTTTTGAGCGGACATCATGCAAATATTGAAAAATATCGTATGGAAGAAAGAATTAGAATAACTAAAGAAAATAGACCTGATTTGTTAGGAGGAGAGCATGAGTAATTATTTCGTCAGTAAAGATAATAAAAGTGGAGAAATTCTCTATTTAGAGTTCGATAAGAATAAAGGCTACCAAGTAAATCCTAAAGTTAAGAAAAAAGATGCTATCGAAGTAAATAAAATTGTCTTTGTCTCTCCGACTTTGACAGAAAAGCTAATTAAAAAGAAAGTTGAGCTTAAAATAAGTAAGTTATTAAATGATTTAAATACCATAGATGGTGATGATGACGACGGTGGTATTAGAGTACGTGATAAGTTAGTCGAAGCCGAAAGACTTAAACTAAATATTATAAATAATTATATTAAATATTTAGGTAAAGAATATGCTAATTTAACACTCGAAAAATTAGAAATTATAATAAATGGCTATCGTTCTAAACTGTATCTTATTAATAAAAGAAATAGAGAAAGAATGATGCTGGAAATGTTCGAAAGATTTGCTTTAGATGATGATGTAAAAAGAGGACATGGAAGATAAAAGTGATATCAAAATTAAAATGATATCACTTTTTAGGTATTAGCATATATTAGAGTAGGTGATATATGTGTCTAATGTCGACAATTTTAAATCATTTGTAAGAAAAAATCCCACTCTCGTAACGTTTGTTCGAAATGGTACAATGTCATGGCAAAAATTTTATGAGTTATATGATTTATATGGAGAAGAAAATAAAGTATGGGATGACTATTTAAAAAAAGAACCTGAAGAGAAGACTACTGCGAGTAATTCTCCTTCCAAGAGTTCACTATCTATTGCTAATATTATTGAGATGGCGAAAAAAATGGATGCCAATAAACTTCAAGAAGGTATTACTTCTATTCAAAAAGCTATCGGTCTTTTTGGCGATATGGTTACTAAAAATGATACTACTCCTAATACTAATACTTATGAGCCGAGACCGGTATATCGAAGGTTTGATGATTAATGAGTATTGACCTTCAGATGAAGATAAACTCTGATATCCGATTAAGAACTTTTCTGCGGGAAAATCCTATTTGGTATAAGAGATTAAATCGCAATCCTAATCTTTTCCATGAATTTAATTTAGCTATGAAAGATAAATATAAATTAAAAACAAGTGATAGAATAACTAAAATGTTAGATAATCTAAGTATGATAGAGGCTTTTCTCGATGTTTTAAAATAAAAAAATACTATTAAGAAAATAGTATTAATTTTTAAATCTGATATTTTCATTTGAAATATTAAAGAGCATACCAATTAGAATCATATAGGAAATTAAGGAAGAACCTCCATAAGATATAAATGGAAGAGTAATTCCCATTATCGGAAGAAGGCCAATTGTCATACTGATATTATACACTTGTTGGAATAATAATACTGAAATAACTCCGCCGACAATAAGTTTATCGCTTAAATTCGTCGATTTTTCGGCAAGGCCAATAATGGTAGTATCGAAAAAGACGATAAGCCCAAGTAAAAGAAAGGATCCGATAAAACCAAAGTTAGAAGCAAATACTGCAAAGATAAAGTCCGTTTGCATTTCTGGAAAATAAATTGGCGTCTTATTAAAACCATGGCCTAGGATTCCTCCCGATGCAATTGCTGTAATACCATTAGTGTATTGCATTCCACTCGAATTAGACCAATTTAATATTCTATCCATTCGGTAGAAGAAACTTGTTCCAAAAATGTCGATAAATAAGTCTTGCTTGAAGAAATATAAGAGAATAAAACCGCCACCTAGAAGAGCTATGGAAGATAAAGTGATAATAAACCATCTCGATCTGAAGCCACCGACGAATAACATGACAATCGTAATGACAAAATATATTAATACCGCACCAGTGTCGGGTTCGATAAAAGTAAGTATCGATGGTATACCGACGATTACTAAAATTTTTAAAAGAAATTTAAATTCGTCGCCAATTTCATGATTCTCACTTCTTTCGTTAAAATCGCCAATCATTCGAGCCAGAGTAATCATGAGAAATATTTTCATAAATTCCGACGGCTGAAAGCTTCCTATGTAAGGAATGACAAACCAGCATCTAGCATTGTTAATCTCTTTTCCAAAAAAGAGGACAAGTAGTAATAAAATAACACCGACTAGATAAAAAATATAGGCATTATTATAGAGAAATTTATTTCCAACAGTCATCATTATATAGGCAATAGCAAAACCTAGTACATACCAAATAATTTGTTTTAAATAGAGACTTTGATATTCATCGGCCAGCATCCCTCTAGTAGCAAAAATAGTTATAACACTAATTATTGCAAATAATATTATCGGTATCAAAATAATTTTTTCAACTTTAAACTTTGATTCTTTTGTCATTGCATCACTCTTTCATTATTTTATGATACCACAAAATAAAAAAATAATAAATATCTAAAGGTATATTTTCATATAATCTACTAGAGGTGAAAAAGTGAAAGAACTGCCAAAAATGTATCATCGTAAAATTGATAAAGATATTGAAAATAATAGCCGAGTCTATTCGACCATGTATGATACTTCTTCTTCAAAGAAAGCAAGTAATGACTTTCTTTTTATTAATAACAGTGATGACCGCAACTACACTGTCGAACAAAAAATATATAATATTTTCAATTCTCCTAATTATATATATAAAATTGATGTAACGATTGTAACTGATAAAGGAAGTATTAATAAGCGAATTGTCGGTAAGACTAAGACCAATCTTATTACGATGGATGGAGAGTATATTCCTATAAATACTATTCGTGATATTTACGTTCAAAGATAATAAAAAAATAGGTACGTATACCTATTTTTTATATACCTTCGACATAAGTGTCATCTAAGCATCTTAAAACGCAGCAGCAATTTAAGTTAATTGTAAAGAAAGAATTGGTTGCTTCGTATGGGAATGTACTAGTAGTATCGCTATTTGGTGCTAGAACACGACATGTAGCACAGCAACCATCTAATTTTTCAAGTCTAAAGACTGTCGAAGTCGTAGTTATTGCTGGATCTTTACTTATAGGCATTGCTAGCGGTGTACTGCCAGTTCCTGTCGTATACAATACTATTGGTCTAGTATTATAGTAGAGACTACTACTTTGTCCTAAGAAACCTCTGTCACATGTTTCAAGGCAGCAATCATTTTGACATACGCTCTGTTGTAATAGTAGAATGACTTTTAGTATGTCCGCAATACAATTCTCACAAGAATTATTATCATTGTTACACATATAATCCACCCCTTTTTTATATTCAATATAACTTATGTTAGAGTAAGTAAAAAATACACAACTAATACCTAAAAAAGTAATAATTTTATCTCGATTATTAACTTGGAATAGTATACTTTTAAAAAATAAATCATATATTTTAATATGAAATTAACTAAATTAATAGATAACTATGTAAGTGAGCGAGAATTTGTAATAACTTATCGAAATAATAAACTAAATATAGTGAATTACAGTGAAATATTAGACTTTTCTAGTAGTAAAATATCAGTCCGTTATCAAGATCGTACATATAGTATTACTGGAAGTAATCTCGTCATATCAAAAATGTTTGATGATGAATTATTAGTAATAGGAGATATTCAAAACATCACATTTTCTTAAAATATAGGTGATATAGCATGAAAAGTAAAATATTAAATTTTTTTTCTAGTAATGTTAAAATATCAGTGACAGGAAGAAATGTTAATAATTTTATCAAAAGAATAATTAAAAATAATATAAATATTGTAAAATTAATACCCATATCATATAAAGAAGTTCATTTAATAATTGAATATAATGATCTTGCCAAGATTGAAAAATATAAGACAATTTACGATATCGAAATAATTAAATATTATGGGAAATTACGAATATTAAAATTTATAAATAAAAATATTTATCTTCTTTTTTCTTTCTTTGTCAGTCTTCTTATTATTTATACTTTATCAAATATAATATTTGATATAAATATCGTCCATTCTAATCAAAATATCGTCCATTTAATTGAAAAAGAACTCAATAATCATGGTATAAAAAAATATTCATTTGCTAAAAATTATTATGAAATAGAGAAAATTAAGAAAGAAATATTAGACGATAATAAAGATACTTTAGAATGGATTGAAATAATAAGAGAGGGAACTAAATATACTGTTAGGGTAGAAGAACGTATTTTAAATAATAATGTCGAAGATAACAAACTATATGATATTGTTGCCTCTAAAAGTGCCGTCATCAAGGCTATTGAAGCATCTTCAGGTGAAAAGATAAAGTCACCTAATACTTATGTAAAAAAAGGAGAGGTAATTATTTCTTCCGATGTAACTCTTCCCAATAATGAAAAAGTAGCAGTAGGAGCACATGGCAAAGTAATTGGCGAAGTATGGTACAAAGTAGATATTGAATATCCTTATAATTATCATGAAATATCTTATACTGGTAAAAAGAAAAAAGTATTAGTCTTTAATTTTGCTAATAAGAGAATATCATTCTTTGATTTTCATAAGTATAAAAATTTTGAAAAAGATACAAAGGTTATCTTTGAAAATCTATATATTCCAATGTCATTAACTTATGAATATCAATATGAAACAAATGTTATTGACAATATATATACTTATAATGAAGCAAAGGATAAGGCTATTATTAAAGCTAAAGAGAGACTTACCGAAAAATACTCTAATATAAGTAAAATAAATGATGTTAAAATACTTAAAGAAAAAGATCAAACATCACATATTTTCTTATCACTTTTTATTATATGTGATGAAGACATTACTGAATATCGTGAAGTTATAAATGATACTGAAGATAATGATAGTGCTTCTTTCTAGATTTTATCGTGTATCGTACAAAATTATCAAAAATGGCAAAAAAGTACGCTCCATCGTACAAAATTATCAAAAATGGCAAAAAAATACGCTCCATCGTACAAAATTATCAAAGTATATAAAAGATGTTATAATCATAATTGATGGAGATGATAATTGTAATAAGAAAAATGAAAATTACAAATTTATTATTTAAATCAAGTTTAAATAAAAAAGATGCATCATTTATGCTCTTTTTCTAAAACAAATTTTTTATGTTTTGGTAAATTTAAAACTTCTTCAAAAATGGTTTTTACTTTTTTAGGATTAGATGCCATTTCATAATTTGTATAGTATTCTACTAATTTATTAATGGCATCTTCTATATTATTAAATTCTTTAAATTTTGATATAAATTCTATTATTTAAATTGATAATGTGATATAATAATTAATATTAAGAAAGGAGAATAATTAAATGATATTAACAGAATATGATGATAGTCCTGCTATTTTAAATCCCGAAGATGATTTTAATACAAATAAAGATAATTTCCCAAAAGTTGCTGTCGGATGTTTTTCCAGAAGAATTTTAGAATCTTTAGTTGATGCTTTACATCCCGAAGAAATAGGTGTTTTGAAGAATGCTAATGAAAGAAGCCCTATTTATAAAATTACTAATAATGGCATTAGTATAGCCGTATTTAAAGCTAGAGTAGGAGGCCCTGCTTGTGCTATTGCAATCGAAGAAATATATGCGATGGGTGCTGAGAAAATTGTTATTTTTGGTTCGGCTGGTGTCCTCGATAAAAGTATTGAAGAATTTGGAATTATAGTTCCTAATGCCGCTATTAGAGATGAGGGGACAAGCTATCATTATTTACCTGATACTAGAGAAATATCTGTCAAAGAAGAAGATTTGAATGTTTTACTAAAAACGTTAGAAGAAACAAATACTGATTATGTCATTGGCAAGACGTGGACTACTGATGCTGTTTATCGTGAAACAAAAAATAAAATTCAAAAAAGAAAAAATGAAGGGTGCATAGTTGTAGAAATGGAGTGTGCTTCTTGCTTAGCAGTAGCTCAATTTAGAAAGAAAGGATTAGTACAATTTTTTTATGCAGCAGATAATTTAGATGGTGATAAATGGGATCCGAGAGGGCTTTTCGATGGAAGCCATAGCATGGATGTAAAAGTGAAAATATTATTTTTGGCTCTTAAAGTAGCAGAAAATTTATATAAAAGTTTATAAAAACTAATATGCTTAAAAAATAATATTAAAGAGATTTTATAATTAGAAATTATTTTCTACATCTTAGTTAACTCATTTTCAATATCAAAAATAGAAGATAAAAAAATATATTGACGAACAAATGTACTTATGCTAGAATGATAATGGATGACAAAATATTTTTAAAGAATTAGGTAAGGAAAAGAAAAGTTAGAATTACCATAATATTAGTTTTTATTAAGGGGGTTAAGTGATGAATCAAGATAAATTAGAAACAATTTCAAATCTATTTGAAGGGAAAGAAATAAGAAGTATTTGGAATAGTGAAAAAGAAGATTATTATTTTAGTGTGGTTGACGTTATTGGTGTATTAACTGATAATGATTATGCCAAAGCTAGGAATTATTGGAAATGGTTAAAAAGTAAGCTAAGTGATGAAGGAAGTGAACTGGTTAGTAATACTAACCAGTTGAAAATGAAAGCTCAAGATGGTAAATTAAGAGAGACTGACACATTAGATACGAAAGGAATATTTAGACTTATAGAGTCTATTCCAAGTCCTAAGGCAGAACCATTTAAACTATGGCTTGCCAATTTAGGTAGCGAGAGAATTGATGAGATATTCGATCCAGAAATTGCTATTGGAAGAGCAATTAATTATTATCGTAAAAGAGGCTATTCTGATAAATGGATTGAAGCTAGTCTAAAAGGAATACTAAATCGAAATAAACTAGCTGATATATGGAAAGAAGGAGGTATTACCGAAAATTATGAATATGGAATACTAACTAATGAAATATATAAAGAATGGTCTGGCATGAAGGCAAGTGAATATAAAGCATATAAAGGTATCAGAAAAGAATCTTTAAGAGACAATATGTCTGATATAGAAATTGCTCTTACTGATTTAGGAGAAATTGCAACAAGAGAACTTGTCAAAAAACATAGACCCTATGGTCTAGAACAAAATAAAAAAATAGCAAAAATGGGTGGTAATACGGCCAAAATTGCTAGGAAAGACCTCGAAAGCAAATTAGGAGAGTCAGTAATAACAAGTGCTAATACATTAAACTATAAATATATTGAAGAAGAAAGAGAATTAGATGATAGTAAAAAAGTTTAAAGATTTAGAATATTGATGAAAGGATGTAAAAAATGAGATTAAGTAATTTAAATATTAAAAAAATAAATCTCGATGACGTAGATAAAAGTTATTCGGGACAAGACATTTTATTTAAATTAGGCGAATTATATCAATATGAAAGTGGCATTTATGGCTATGGTAATTTATGGACTAAACTGGAAAGAATTGTTGAAAATATTATAATTGAAGAATTAGATAAAGTCGGATGTATTCAAGTAGAGTTTCCTAAATTGCAACCAAAAAAAATATGGATACAATCTAATCGTTGGGATACTTATACCAAAGATGGAGATATAATGTTTACATTAGAAAATAACTTAGGGGAATATGGACTTGCTCCAACAGCGGAAGAATGTGCGGGCTTATTTGGGGCTAATAGACTAGGTTCTTATAAAAATTTGCCCGCTATATATTATCAAATAGGAGAAAAATTTAGGAAGGAAATAAGAACGAGAGGTTATTTATTTAGACCTAGAACTTTTGTAATGATGGATGCTTACTCATTTGATAAGAATGAAGAAGAAATGAAAAAGACCTATAAGTTGATGCACCAAGTATATTTAAATATTTTTAAAAGACTAGGAATTAAAATAATTCCTACTGTTAGTGATAGTGGAGTTATCGGTGGTAAAGTTGCCGAAGAATTCCAAGCCATTACAAATTTAGGTGAAGATAAAACATTATATAATGAAAAAAATGATATTGGTATTAACAAAGAAGTATTAGAGCAAGTTAATAAAGAAGAATATTTAAAGCAATTGGGAGTTCAAAATTTAAATGATTTTCAAGAATTTAATACGATAGAACTGGGAAATAATTTTCAGCTGGGAACAAAATATTCTGAAAGTATGAAGTTGTTCTATAAGGATGAAGATGGTAATAAGAAACCATACTATATGGGCTGCTATGGAATTGGACTAGGAAGAATAATCGCTTGTATAATTGAAAATAGTGTAATAAAAGATGGTAACACAGTAAAAGGTTTTGTATTACCTTATAATATAGCACCATATAAAGTTCAAATAATCTATAATGAGAAAAATAAAGAAGAAGCAGAAGAACTGTATCATTATTTAAATGATAATAATGTATCTGCTATTATTGATGATCGCGATAATTTAACTATTGGAAATAGAATAAATGATGCATATGTATTAGGGACTCCAAAACTAATTGTGTTAGGTAATAAATATGATTCTGAAAATTATGAAATAGAGGATTTGAAAACTAATAATAAAGATCTAATAAATAAACAAGACATTTTAGATTATTTAAAAAAAATATGAATTTATTTATGATGTAAAAAAATAACTTTTTGTGCCAATATATATTGTAGAAGAAGGCGATAAATATGCAAGAAAAAATATATAATTATGACAATCTAAAGAAAGAAGAAATAGATGAAGTAGTTACGAGAGTAAAGGCAATAATAATAAATAGTAGTGATGAGATATTACTTGGCTATTCACATAAGACATATCAATTTCCGGGAGGACATTTAGAAAAAGGGGAGACAATCAAAGAATGCCTAGTTAGAGAACTAAAGGAAGAATTAGGAATGGATATTGAAGATATACCAGTAACTCCTTTTTTCAAATTATCTCATTATAATAAAAATTATCACGATACAGGTCTTAATCGGCAAAATGATATCTACTATGTCTTAATAAATACCGATAGGAATCCCAGGCTAGATAAAAATAACTTAACTGATTGGGAAAGAGAAGGTAGCTTTACAGTTAAAAGGGTTCCTCTTTCTGATGTTACTAAAGTATTAATTGATAGTATACCAGATAATCCTGTCAATAAAGTAATTACCGAAGAGATGATTGAAGCTTTAAAAGAATATCAAAAAGTCAAAAATAAGATAAAATAAATATTTTAATTGACATTAGAGAGAAATTATCATATAATAAGTTTGTATTTAAAGCAGTTGAAAGAGACGATATAATAAGCGATTAATAGAGAGTCAGTGATGTGGTGAAAACTGATATGAACTTACTATATGGATCACTCTAGATGCGTTTTTCTGAAAATAATTAATTAAGAAAAATCGGGGATATCCCGTTATCAAAAATAAGAGCACTTATGTGAAATAAGGTGGTACCGCGAATAATTATCCGTCCTTATTACATAAGTGCATTTTATTTTAGAAGGAGGAAAGAATGAAAAATTTTAAAGAGTTAAGTAAAGATAGCTATGAAGTTAATGAGAAAAAATATATCGATTATTGGGAAAAAATTGACGTTCTAAATAAGTCGATTGAAAAAGGAAAAGAGCCTTGGGTTTTCTATGATGGACCCGCTTTTGCTAATGGTTTTCCAGGACTACATCACATGGTTGGAAAAAATCTTAAAGATATTATCTGTAAATATAAGACTATGAAAGGCTACAAGATAATTAGAAAAATTGGTTGGGATACCCATGGCCTTCCAATTGAAAACCATGTCGAAAAAAAATTAGGATTTAAGTCAAAAAAAGATATCGAAGAATATGGAGTTGAAAAATTTAACGAAGAATGCCGAAAGAGTGTTCGTGAAAATGAAAAAGCATTTACTGACCTTACACATAAGATGGGCCAGTTTATCGATACAGACAATCCTTATCTTACTTATAAAAATGAATACATTGAAACAGAGTGGTGGATACTAAAAAAATTCTTTGAAGAAGGCCTTTTCTACGAAGGAACAAAAGTAACACCATATTGTCCTAGATGTGGTACTGGTCTTGCTTCGCACGAAGTAGCACAGGGCTATAAAACGGTTGATGTAAATACTGTAATAGTACCTTTTAAAGTGAAAGATAAAGACGAATACTTTTTGGTTTGGACGACAACTCCTTGGACTCTTCTTTCAAACGTTGCATTATGTGTTAATCCAGATGAAGATTACGTTAAAGTAGAATCACAGGGATATAAGTTTATACTAGCAAAAGCTCTAGTTTCACGCGTACTTGGTGATGAAGTTAAAGTCCTCGAAACATTTAAAGGTAAAGAGTTAGAATTTACCGAATACGAACAATTACTTCCTTTTATTGATGTTAAAGAAAAAGCTTTCTTTGTCACTTGTGATAATTATGTAACGATGGAAGATGGTACCGGTATCGTT
Source organism: uncultured Bacilli bacterium (assembly GCA_947625625.1). Taxonomy (GTDB): domain Bacteria; phylum Bacillota_I; class Bacilli_A; order RF39; family UBA660; genus CAG-302. The sequence goes on along the minus strand of CANQPC010000005.1, from coordinate 16,920 downwards.
CATATTGCTCCTGCTTTTGGTGAAGATGACTCACGTATCGGCAAAGAATATAATCTTCCTTATGTAAATCCCGTTGGATTAGACGGAACATATAAAGAAGGACCATGGCAAGGAATGCTCGTCTTTGATGCTGACCTCGAAGTAATTAAATACTTAAAAGAAAATGATAAATTATTTAAAAAGCAAAAATTAAGTCACGAGTATCCTCACTGCTGGCGATGTGATAGTCCTCTTTTATACTATACAATGCCAAGTTACTACATAGCCGTATCAAAATTCCGCGATAAATTAGTAGAGGCTAATAGTAAAGTTAATTGGTATCCTGAGTATGTTGGCGTTAAGAGATTCAATAACTGGCTTATGAATGCCAAAGACTGGGCTGTATCGCGAACGAGATATTGGGGAGCTCCAATTCCATATTTTAAGTGTGAATGCGGTCATGCGGAAATGATTGGCTCAATAGAAGAATTAAAAGAGAAGGCAACTTGTAAAATTGATGATAAATCGTTAGACTTACATAAGCCATATATCGATAATATTCATTTAAAATGTCCGAAATGTGGTAAAGAAATGACTAGAATACCTGATGTTTTAGACTGCTGGTTCGATTCAGGATCAATGCCATTTGCCCAGTATCATTATCCATTTGAAAATCAAGAATTATGGGAAAGTCAGTTTCCAGCGGATTTCATTGCCGAAGGTATCGACCAGACGCGAGGATGGTTTTATACATTACTTGTCATATCGACCTTTGTAAAAGGCTGCTCGCCATATAAAAACGTTTTAGTAAACGACTTACTTCTCGATGCCGAAGGCAAGAAGATGAGTAAATCTAGAGGCAATATTGTCGAACCATTTACGGCAATGCGAGAACATGGAGCGGATACGGTAAGGTTTTATCTTCCTTATGTATCTCCGACTTGGACGCCTTTAAAATTCGATATTGATGGCTTAAAAGAAGTATATTCTAAGTTCTTTAATCCCCTTCGTAACACTTATTCATTCTTCGTAACTTATGCTAATATTGATAAAATAGATACCAAAATGCTAGATGTCAAATATGAAGACTTGGAAGAAATTGATAAGTGGCTTCTATCGAAATACAATAAATTACTTAAGGATGTTACAACTTTTTATGAAGAATTTGATCTTAATAAAGTTGTCCGAACACTCACATACTTTGTTTCGGAAGATTTATCTAATTGGTACATTAGAAGAAATAGAGATAGATTCTGGGGTGGAGAGCTTACCTTATCAAAGAAAAGTGTCTATAAGACCACTTATGATGTTTTAGTAGGCCTATCTCAGGTAATAGCACCAATTACGCCTTATATCAGTGAAGAGATCTATCAAAATTTAACTGGCGAAGTATCCGTTCATCTAAGTGATTTTCCTTCTTATGATGAAAAGTTAATTAACTTACAATTAGAAGAAAAGATGGATTTAGTAAGAGATTTGATAAGTCTCGGAAGAAATGTCCGTGAAGAAGCTAAAATAAAGGTAAGACAGCCTCTTAGTGAAATTCTTTTAGATGTAAGGGAAGAAAAAATAATTGGAAATTTAACTTCACTAATTAAAGAAGAATTAAATGTCAAAGAAGTAATATTCTTATCTGAATTAAATGAATACATGAATTTCTTAGTAAAACCTAATTTTAAAGAAGTAGGTAAAATCTTTGGTAAAAATATTAAAGAATTTCAAGAAAAATTATTAACTCTTACTACTGAAGAAATTACCAAACTAGAAAATAATATGACAATTGAAATGACTATCGATAATACTAAATATGATGTTACGAAAGATATGGTCGATATTAGAATATCTTCGAAGGAAGGCTTTAGTGTCGGAATGGATAATAATAAGTTTGTTATTCTAAATACGACTATCACTTCCGATTTACTAGAGGAAGGACTAGCTAGAGAGACAATATCGAAAGTACAACAGCTTCGTAAAAATTTAAATTTTGATATTATGGATCGTATTAATATGTATTTAGATGCCGATAGTGAATATATGAAACATATTAATAATTATTTAGATATGATTAAAGGAGAGACTCTAACTATTAATATTTATGAAAAAGAAAATCTATCAGATAAAATTAAAATAAATGATTATGAAGTTGGAATAAAGCTCGAAAAGATAGAGGAGAACAAATAAGTTCTCTTTTTTTTACGATTTTCTTTTGTCAAATTATTGTCAACTTACTTGTAATATTTTATGTTATGTAATATTCTTATAATATAAGGGAGTGTGATACAAATGATATATCCATCTATCGATAAAATTTTAAACATTGTTGACTCTAAATATGCTCTTGTCTATATTGTATCGGAAAGAAGTAAACAGATGTCAAGGACAGGCTATTATCAAAAATCACTTAAAGAATACAAGTGCAGTAAAGAGATAGGTAGAGCCCTCGAAGAAGTATATGATGGACTTATTCATGTAGAGAAACGATAAAGTTTCTCTTTTTCTCTTGAAAAAAAGATAAAACTAATATATACTAATACTAGGTGATATGTATGTATTTTTTGTTTGAAGCATGTCAGAATCCTGATATTTTACGTGTTCTTTTTTTTGTAAGGCAGTTTTTAAACATTTTGACAATAGTTCTCCCCATTGGCCTTATCGTCATGCTTATGGTCGATTTTGCTAAGGCAACAATTTCTCAGGAGAGTGAACAATTAAAATCTACCAAATTAGTTGGAAAAAGGATTATATATGCTGTTATCGTCTTTTTAGTTCCATGGATAGTTAGAGTTGTCATGAATATTTTAGATACCGCTGGTCTTGGTGTAGAATATACTGCGTGCATAAGTAATTCAGGTGATATTGAAACTATCGAGTACTATCAGGGCTTACAAGATGCAACCGGTAAATATGAAGAAATAAAACAAAATGACGATCCCGGTGAAGAGCCTGATGAAGAACCTGATGAAGAAACAGGTAATAATTCTCAAGGAGGATCTTCTAACAATAGTCCAACTGAAGATAGAGTCTACGAAGAAGCCGCTACTAGAATGCTCGAAAATGCTCGTAAGGAAATAGGTCATGAAGGAGGAAATAAATACAGTGGTCTCACAGAATCCCTTGCTTGGTGTGCCTATTTTACAGTTTGGAATTTAAAAAATACTACTGTACAAGGGGTTGGAACCGTCTATAGTATTGTAACCAAAGAAGGGCCTCTCGATTCTGAAAGTATGGCTGGAGGTTCGATATCTAGTTTTAATAATCATAGTAATCTTAAATTTTATTACTCGAAGCAATATGGAGGCAGTTATACTCCTAAAAAGGGTGACATAATATACTTTTGGTTTCCTAATCGAAATCAAGGAAAATATTGGGATAAAAGTATGGGAAGTGTTCTTCACTGTGACCACGTTGGTCTTGTCAATTATTATGATGGCACTATTCATACTATTGAAGGTAATACCGGTGGAGGAGAAGGTGTCGTCGGAGCCAAAACATACCAACTAAATGATTCTAACATAATGGGCTATGGTTCATGGTATACTTCTAATTAATTTATCAGTAGGAGGAAATAATGAGAAAGAAAATACTAATACTAACATTAATGCTTTTCTTGACTGGATGTACTGTAAATTATAATATCGATATTAAAAATAATGAAATAGTTGAAAACCTAAGCGGTACTTTTACTGATGAAGAGTTAGAAAATGATCGCCAAAAAAATGGTATGACTCCTATAACAGAGCTTATGTATAACGAGCAGAAAGCTCTCTTAAATAGTGAAGATTTATATCAAAAAAGTCTCGACAAAACTGACGAAGGCTATAAATATAATTTAAGTTATAAATATCATGATAATTATGCTGACTCCCGTCTTATTAACAGTTGCTTTGAAAAGCATAATATCGAAGAGATAGATGACTTTTATTATATAAGAGCATATGGTACTTTTTATTGTCGGGCATCTGATGGTATCAAAATAAATGTAACTAGTGATTATGGCATTATCGAAAGTAATGCTGAAAAAATTGATGGCGATAAATATATTTGGACGATCGAAGATGAAGATAATGTCGATTTATATCTTGTTCTTTCTAAGAATATTAAAAGTGAGAAACCTAAGGCTAAGCTTACTATTACAACTTTTCAAATAGTTTGCTTTATAATATTACTTATCTTGTCAGCTATTACCTTCTTTATGTACCGCAAAAAGAATGGTAATAATAAAAGTGCTGGAAGGGAGACAGAATAATGAATGACAAACAGAATAAGGAAATAACTAGTAGAGATAAAGATTTTGCTAAATGGTATACCGATATTGTAAGGGTAGCTCACTTAGCTAGTTATTCTAATACTAAAGGATGTACGGTCTTCGAACCAAATGGTTATGCAATATGGGAAAAAATGCAAAGTATTCTCGATCAAAAATTCAAAGAGACCGGACACGTTAATGTCTATATGCCTTTGTTAATTCCCGAAAATCTTCTCAGAAAAGAAGGAGAATTAGTCGAAGGTTTTGCTCCCGAAGTAGCATGGGTTACCGAAGGTGGAACTAAAAAACTCGAAGAAAGATTATGTATTAGACCAACTTCCGAGACACTATTTAGTGATTACTATGCAAGTACCATATCGTCTTATCGTGATCTTCCTAAATTATATAATCAGTGGTGTAATGTCCTCCGCTGGGAAAAAGAGACGAGACCATTCCTTCGAAGTCGTGAATTCTTATGGCAGGAAGGACATACAATTCATGAAAGCAAGGCTGAAGCCGAAGCAGAGACTCTTCGAATGTTAAATATCTATAATGATTTTTTTCACGAATATTTAGCTATACCTAGTATCGTTGGCAAAAAAACCGAAAAGGAAAAGTTTGCCGGTGCCGAATATACTTATACTGTCGAAGCACTCATGTATAATGGAGTTGCTTTGCAATCGGGAACTAGTCATTATTTCGGACAAAAGTTTTCTAAAGCTTACGATATTAAATATTTAAATCGAGAAAATAAATACGATTACCCATATCAAACTTCATGGGGAGTTACGACGAGGATGATCGGAGCTCTAATCATGGTTCATTCTGATGACTATGGGTTAGTTTTACCTCCTAAAATAGCTCCTAAAAAAGTAGTTATTATTCCTATTGGTGAAGATTTAGAGGTATTAAGTTTAGCTCATGATTACCTAGAAAAATTAAATGCTTCGGGAATTGAATCATATATCGATAATAGCGATAAGTCACCGGGCTTTAAATTTGCCGAAGCCGAAGTTAATGGTATTCCCGTTCGAATCGAAATTGGAAAGAGAGATTTAGAGAAAGGTATTATAACTTTGGCAAGAAGAGATACGCGCGAGAAGAGTGAAGTATTTATTAATACCGATATCGTAAAAGATGTCAGCATTTTACTTGAAGATATTCAAAGAGATATGTACGACCGTGCTCTTCGAAGAAGAGAAGAAATGACTTATACAGTGACAGATTTAGAGCAGTTTAAAGATATTATAAATACTCATCCAGGCTTCGTCAAAGCTATGTGGTGTGGCGACTCTAAATGTGAAGAAAAAATTAAAGAAATAAGAGGATGCAAGTCACGATGTATTCCTTTTGAAGAAGAAAAAGTAGACGATAAATGTATTGTCTGCGGTAAGCCCGCTAAAGAATTAGTTATTTGGGGTATACAATATTAATTTTATTAATATTACCTAATTTACAAATATATAGATATTTGCTATAATATAATATAAATGAAAGGAATGATAGCATGGAAATAATCGCCGTAATAATTGCCGTATTATTAATAGCAATCGTTTTATTACAAAGTGGTAAAGCTGAATCAGCTTCACAGATAATTCAGGGGGGAAATTCTGATTTATTTGCCAATCGTAAAGAGAGAGGATTCGAGTTATTCATAACTAGAGTAACTTATGTTTTAGGTTTTTCTTTCTTTATCTTGTGCTTAATGATATCATTGTAAGACTTAAAATTTAAGTCTTTTTCTCAATTGGAGGCCCTTATGAAAGATAAAATAATAAATATATTGACAGAAAATACTTCTCTTACGATAATGGAAATCAACGATAAATTACATTTAAGTACTATCGAAGAATATCAAAGATTAGAAAATGATTTAGATTCCCTCGTCGAAGATGGAGTACTATACTACAGTGACCGCAAGAAGAAATATCTTCTTTTAGAAAATAGTCACTTAATTAAGGGAAGACTCATTTTAAATGAGAAAGGTTTTGGTTTTATTGAAATTAATGATGAAGTTAAGGACGTTTATGTCAATGAAAAAAATATAAATGGAGCTTTAGATGGAGATTTTGTTCTATTCGAATATTTAAATAAAGACAGCCAGCATCCCGAAGGAAAAATAATTAAAATAATTAAGAGAAATTATGATCCAATTATTGGCGAAGTAATTCTAATAGATGGATCATATTACGTTAGACCTGATAGAAAGGGTCAAGATATTTATATTCCTAAAGATAAATTATCGGGTGCTGTCGAAGGACATAAAGTAGTAGTAAATCCTCTCAAAGAAGGAAAGAGAGTCGGGGAGATTACGACTATTATCGGCCATAAAAATGATGTCGGTGTCGATATCTTATCTTTTGTCTACAAGTATGATTTTCATCCTGAATTTCCTAACGAAGTAAAAGAAGAGATTAAAGAAATTCCGCAGTTTTTAACCGAAGAAGAAATAGATAAAGAACTATCGAAAGGCCGTATTGATTTACGTGAGAAAGTAATTTTTACTATCGATGGTGCCGATACTAAAGATATTGATGATGCTATTTCCCTATCAAAGGATGATGGCGGTTACTACCATTTAGGAGTCCATATTGCCGACGTATCATATTATGTTAGAGAAGGTACAAAGCTAGATGATGAAGCTTATTTCCGCGGAACGTCTGTCTATTTAGTCGACCGTGTTATTCCGATGCTACCTCATAAGCTATCTAATGGTATTTGTTCTCTAAATGAAAATGAAGACCGTTTTGCTATGAGCTGTGAGATGTCTATCGACGATAAAGGAAATGTCTTAAAATATGATATTTTTCCCTCGATTATTCGCAGTCGTAAAAAGATGACATACGAAGAAGTAAATGTTATCTTAGAAGAAGGAAAGTCAGTAGTTGGCTATGAACCATTTAAAGATACACTTCTTCTTATGAATGAACTATCTAAAATTCTTCGTAAAAAAATGATTCAAAGAGGCTATATCGAATTCGAAAGTGATGAAGCTAAAATTAAAGTTGACGAAAATTGTCATCCCATTTCGATTGAAGCAAGAGAGCAAAGAAGTGGTGAAGAACTTATCGAAAACTTTATGATTGCCGCTAATGAAACTGTCGCCAGTTCGATTTATTATAAGAATTTACCGGGTATTTATCGTGTTCACGATAAACCAGACGAAAAAAGACTTACAGAATTTATGAAATTTTTAGCTCTTCATGGCTATGTTGTCAATGGCAAGAATAAAATTACTAGTTCGAAAGACCTTCAAAATATTTTAGAGCAGCTTAAAGATGTCAAAGAAGTCAAAATATTACATGATATGGCTATTAGAAGTCAAGCTAAAGCCATTTATTCGGACATCAATATCGGTCATTTTGGTCTTGGCAGTAAATGCTACAGTCATTTTACTTCGCCAATTCGAAGATATCCCGATTTAATCCTTCATCGTCTCATTCGCGATTATAACTATAACTATAGTGATAATATCATAAGCGAGTTAAGAGAGAAACTACCTACTTTATCAGAACATTGTTCGAAGCGAGAACAGGACGCTCAAAATTGTGAGCGAGATGTCGATAAGATGAAGAAGGCAGAATATATGATGGATCATCTCGGAGAAGTTTATCATGGAATAATTTCGGGAGTCCAAGAATTTGGTATTTTTGTCGAACTAGAAAATACCGTCGAAGGCTTAATAAAAGTAGAAGACATCAAAGGAGACTACTATACACTAAATAACGATATGCTATCTTTAGTAGGTAAACGTACCGGAAAAAGATATACCTTTGGAGATGATATTACTGTCAAAGTTTTATCAGCGGATAAAAATCGTATGACTGTCGACTTTGAAATATATGATCCTAAAAAAGAAAATAAAAAAGACAAAAATAAATAATAATTTATATATTAAGGAGTAAATAATGAAAAAGAGAAGAGTAAAAAGAAAATTACGTAAAGGCCGTATTTTCCTTTGCCTTATTATTTTAATAATAGTAATATCGGGAATAGGTTTTGGTATAAAATATGCCCTTGAAGGATTCACTAATAAAACAGAAACAAAGCCCAATAATACTTCGAGTGCTCCTAAAGAAGAGACCTATGAACTTTCTTTAGCCATGGTTGGAGATAATCTAATTCACGATGGAATATATGCTGAAGCTAATAGAAATGCTAGCTATAATGGCTACGATTTTAGCCCTATGTACGAATATTTAAAAGAAATAATTGAGCCTTATGATTTAGCCTATTATAATCAGGAGACCATATTAGGAGGAGATGAAATTGGCTTATCATCTTATCCCTGTTTTAATTCTCCCTACGAAGTAGGAGATGAAATGATTAATATTGGCTTTAATTTAGTTAGTCTTGCTACTAATCATACGATGGATCGTGGCGAGCAGGCAATTATGAATTCTTGTAATTATTGGAATAGTAAAGAGGACGTCTTATCAGCGGGTAGCTACTGTTCTGAAGAAGAGAGAAATGAAATAAGAATAAAAGAAAAGAACAATATTTCTTATACTCTTTTATCGTATACTTATGGAACTAATGGCATTCCTGTCCCAAGTGGTAAAGAATATCTTGTCAATGTTTGGCCGACTAATGGTTATGATCCATCTTCCGATAGTGCCTATCAAGAATATAAGGAAACCGTCAAAGCTGATATCGAACGTGTTCGTGATAAAGTCGACGTCCTTATGGTCGCTATGCACTGGGGAGTCGAATATACGCATACTCCAACTGCCTACCAAATAGATATGGCTAATTTCCTCGCTGAACTTGGTGTCGATATCGTAATCGGTTCACATCCACATGTCGTTATGCCCGTTACTTGGATTGATGACACTTTAGTTATCTATTCACTAGGTAATTTAATTTCCGCTCAAGAAACTGATTTAGATTATGCCAAAATGGTAGGCCTTTTAACTAGTATAAAGATTACTAAAAATGTCAAAGGTGATGCTACGACCATCTCCTTAAGTGATTTAAATAACGAACTATTATATACGTCACATCCTAATTGGCGAAACTATAAAGTTATTCCTTTTTCTAATCCAGATATAGCTAATTACAATAGTGATTATCAAAGATTATATAATAAATATAGTGCAGTTATCAAAAGTATGGACGATACCGTACCAGTAGCGGCTTTAAGTGAGTAATACTCACTTTTTTTAAATACACAAATAAATTTCTTTATTTTAATTAATGTTTCTGCTATAATTAAGAAGAAAGGACTATCATTATGGAAATATTAAATCGAAGTGCAAGATACAATTATGAAATTGAAGATACTTATGAAGCCGGTATCGTTTTAACAGGTACTGAAATTAAATCTATTCGTCAAGGTAAAGCAAATATTAAAGATAGTTATGCCATCATAAAAAAAGATGAAATATACCTATTAAATGCGCATATTTCTTTATATAACGAAGGTAATAGATTTAATCACGAAGAAAAAAGAACGAGAAAACTTCTTCTTCATAAAAGAGAAATACTCAAATTAAAAAATAAATTAGAAATAGAAGGTTATACTTTAATACCTTTAAAAATATATTTTGTTCGAGGAAAAGCTAAAGTCGAGATCGGTGTAGCTAAGGGTAAGAAAAACTATAATAAAAAAGAAGCCCTTAAAGAGCGCGATATCAAAAAAGAAATGGAAAAGAGTATCAAGTATCACTAATGAATGATGTCATCCAAAAAACTAAAGCCCTAATTGACACTTTCGAAAAAAGTTCTCTAATCGAAAAGCTCGAACATTATAAAAGTAAAGTACTTATGAATAGCAAACTAATGGATTTAATTACCAAGTATAATAAATCGGAAGTCCAGTATGAAAAAATATCGTTAAAAAAAGAAATATATGAAAATGAAGATTATCGTAATTATATGAAATATTATAATGAATTATTTTACTATGTTTTGAAGATAAATAAAAAGTTTAATGATTATACCGACATAAGGAGTTGTAAGTCATGAGAGTAATAAGTGGTACTTTAAAAGGCCGAAAAATCGAAGGTTATGAAATTAAGACGACAAGACCGACGATGGATCGAGTAAAAGAATCTATCTTTGATAGTCTTCAAGATAATATTATCTCTTCTACTGTCTTAGACTTATTTTGTGGAACGGGCAGTCTCGGTATCGAAGCCCTATCTCGTGGTGCTAAAGAATGCTACTTTGTCGACAATAATAAAGATATTTTACTTTACTTAAATCAAAATATTAATAATTTAAAGCTTAAAAATAAAAGTATTATCTTAGATAAAGACTATCTAGAAGCTCTAAAATATTTAAAAAATAATAATCTTAAATTTAATCTTATTTTAGTAGATGCTCCTTACAAAATGCAAGTTATCGAAAAAATAATAAATTTAGTTTTAGATTATGACCTTTTAGCAAACAAAGGTATTTTAGTCTTAGAATATAGTTTTGATAAGCTAAAAGAAAGCTATCCCCAATTAAATCTTTATAAATATAAAAAATATGGTAATAAATACGTAAGTATTTATCGAAAAGAGGAAAACAATGAATGAAGAATATATAAACTTTTTACAAAAAATTGAAGAGCAAGTCAAAATGGAAAAATATCTTTCTCCAAAAGAAATAAAAAAATATTACAAACAGTTTCCTAAGAGGAAGTATATATCTTATAATGCCGATATTCCATTTAGTCTTGAAACATTATTAAACTTTTACCGTGAATATAATATCGATTACTACAAAATAATCATGGATGGATTAAGTAGAGGAAGAATTGTCATCAGTAATGATTTAAAAGACTCTTACGTTAATATTAATTCCAACAAAGCCTATATTTCTCCTCATCAAAGTAGTTACGATTATTTTCTTTTCGCTCATGAATTAAGTCATTACATTGATAGAAATTTAACTCCCCATATTATTGACGATCATTATACTATTTTTGCCGAAGTATTTCCTCGTGCTATTGAAAATGCTTATGTTAACTATTTACAAAATATATCACCAGCATATACATCTTTAATAGATGTAACGCAAAATAATAGACTATATTTTGCTCGAAGACATTTAGAATCCGCTCTTTATGAATATTACTACGAAAAGCTTTACTTAAAAGGAAAACTAAATGAGAAAAAATTTGATTCCCAAATCGTTAGTAGACTTATGAAAAGAAATGTTCCTAATGTCGTCGATTATCATTTACGTTATTTTTTTGGTGAAGTATTTTCATCATATTTAAAAGAGCATCCTGAAATTCCTCTCGATAGTAATCTAGGAATAATTTTAAGTAATCTTGACTTATCGTCATCATATGAATGCTTTGAAGAAGATAATCATCACAAAGTTAAAGTCAAAAATTTGTAAATGTTGGTATACTTTTTTAGAGGAAGTGTAAATGTGAAAGATAAATTAATCGGAAATGAAAAAAATATTTTATTTTATAATGATGAAGAAGGAAATACTAAAGTTGAAGTATTACTTCAAAATGAAGATGTTTGGTTAAATACTGAAGCCTTAGCAACACTTTTTAATGTTAAAAGACCAGCGATTACTAAACATATTAACAATATATATAATGATGGTGAACTTGAAGAAAATATCACATGTTCCAAAATAGAACATATGGGTAACAAAGGAAAACAAACTTATAATACAAAATATTATAATCTTGATATGATTATTTCTATAGGATTTAGGGTTAATTCTAAAAAAGCAATTAAATTTAGAACTTGGGCCAATAAAATAATTAAAGATTATATGATTCAAGGCTTTGTATTAAATGATGAAAGATTTATGAAAGCTAATAAGAAAGACCAAGAATATTTTCAAAGATTACTTGAAAGAATTAAATTAATTCGTACAAGTGAAAGAATGTTTTATCAAAAAATTACCGATATTTTTTCAGAATGTTCAATTGATTATGATAAAAATAGTGAAATAGCAATGGAATTTTATAAGACGATTCAAAATAAATTTCATTACGCCATAACAGGGCAAACCGCTGCTGAAATAGTTTATAACAGAGCTGATTCTACAAAAGAAAATATGGGACTTACCAATTGGGAAAAATCACCTGATGGTAAAATACTAAAATCAGACATTACTATTGCCAAAAATTATTTAGATGAAAAAGAACTCAAAAATTTAAATAATTTAGTGAACTTATTTTTAGATATAGCTGAAAATAATGCTGAAAGAAATATTGCAATGTATATGAATGATTGGAAAAACGAAGTTGAAAATGCTTTAAAAGTTTTTCATTATAATATATTAGAAGGAAAAGGTACAATTTCTCATCATCAAGCATTAAAAAAAGCAGAAAATGAATATGAAAAATATAAAGTTATACAAGATAGAAACTATGTATCAGATTTTGATAGATTAATGAATGAAACAAAACAAATAGAAAGCAAATAAATTGCTTAGGAGATATTATACATGATTATAAAACTTACTGCACAATAGTTGTACATTTTTTTTAATTACAAATTTGTAATAATTTATGTTTGATTATCAAAAGTAATTGACTAAAAAAAAAATTTATGGTAATATTGAATTGTAGAATAGAGGAGGAAATAATAAGTATGAAAAAATTAAATAAAAAAGGTTTTACATTAATCGAATTACTAGCGGTTATTGTTATATTAGCTATTATCGTTGTCGTTACGGTACCTACAATTATTACCACTATTGAAGATGCTAGAGTAAATAGTATTTGGAATTTGGCTGGTTCAATTGCCAATAGCTATGATACAATGGTAGCACAGGATTTACTAGCTTCTACTTCAGCATTGGGTGAAGGTAACTATGCAAAAGCCGATTGGCAATGTATCGGAGATATTAATAGTGGTGGGTTAGCAGAAAAATTGGATCTTTCTTCAAAAGATGTTGTTTTGACAGGCACGGCACCTACTGGTAATATAGAAGGTAATACGACAGATGCTACTTGTTCCGCTATTAGATTAAAATCTAATGGAGGAGCGGAAGTATTATTAATAGCAACAAGTACTGAAGGAAAGTTTTCAATTTCTGGTAAAAAAGTATGGGCAGTAAGCTCTCAAGAGACTGGTCATAAACAATAATTAAAGGCGTTTACTTACGTCTTTTTCTTTTGCTAATTTATCGTGACTTTTATGGCAATAAATAGTATAATTATGTTAGGAAAGGAAGTATACAATGAATTTAATAATTGGAAGTCATGTCTCATATAAAAATAGTACTGGTCTTGTAGGATCTGTTAAAGAAGCCTTATCGTATGGGGCTAATACATTTATGTTTTATACAGGTGCACCACAAAATACCACTAGGGGAGAAATAGATAAAAATTTAACTGTCGAAGCTTTTAAATTAATGAAAGAAAATAATATCGATATAAATAAAGTTATCGTCCATGCTCCTTATATTGTCAATCTTGCTAATCTAAATAATTTTGATTTTTCTGTCTCTTTTCTTAAGAATGAAGTAGAAAGGTGTAATACTCTAGGAATAAAATATCTAGTCTTGCATCCCGGTTCTGCAGTTAACTGTCCGAGAGAGGAAGCAATTAAAAATATTTCTGATGGCTTGAATTTAATTTTAGATAATAACTTTGATGTTACTATTCTTTTAGAGACAATGGCCGGGAAAGGAAATGAAATAGGTAAGACCTTTGAGGAAATAAAGTCTATTATTAAAAATATTAAATATCAAAATAAAATAGGAGTATGTCTAGATACTTGTCATTTAAATGATGCTGGTTATGATATCGCTAATTTCGATAAATTATTAGATGATTTTGACCGTGAAATAGGTTTGAATAAAGTAGGCTGCATCCATGTCAACGATAGTAAAAATATGAGAGAAAGTCATAAAGACCGTCATGAAAATATCGGTTTTGGAACCATTGGTTTCGATAATTTAATTAATGTAATCTATAATGAGAGATTGGAAAATATTCCAAAGATATTGGAAACACCTTATGTAACTAGAGATGATACTTCTAAAGAGAGAGAATTTTCACCATACAAATACGAAATCCAAATGATAAAAGACAAAAAGTTCGATTCTGATTTAATAAAAAAGATAAGAGGTTAGTTTTCTCTTATCTTTTTTGTAAAGTTATCAATTTTATCTTTAAATTTTAAATATAAATTCTCTATTTTATTATAAGTCAAAGGTTTTACTTTCTCTTTGATTTCCTGTAGTATATCTTTAGGATTACCATATATAATAGTCTTGTAATCTTTTTTTATATAACTGTATATTAAGTCCGTCTCCGTGCTATCTAAAATTATTCCTTGCTTGAGAGCAAAAAAGACAATATCACTTTTTTTAAGTCTATTTACATATTCTTCAATTAAATAAATGTTCATTATTTCACCTAATTAACTATATGTATAAATATAATATTTATGTTATAATATTAATGGAGGGTAATCTATGTTAAAGAAAAAGAAAAAAATAACTCTCGAAATAAAAAAAAGTAAAAAGCCAATTAATAAGACTAAAAAAGTAAATAATAATAAAAAGCATCTCGAAGTAAAGAAAAAAACTAAACCTATTAATCGTAAAGTTAAAAGTAGTAGTAAATACTTAAAAGAAGTTATGGAAAGAAGATTTAATATTATTATTGTCGTTACTATTGCGCTCTTTTCGGTAGTAGGAATTAGATTATTCTATCTTCAAATTATGCAAGAAGAAGTATATACTGAAAAACTTGCCTATTCGACGGAAAAGAAAATTGAAAGTACTAGTGCACCGCGCGGAAGAATATATGATCGCAACTACAATATTTTAGTAGATAATGAGGCTATTAAAACTATTTATTATAAAAAACAAAATGGTATTAAAGCTTCGGAAGAGATTGAACTTGCTTACACGATTGCTAATAATATTGAAGTTGACTATTCTAAAGTAACTGAAAAGCAACTTAAGAACTTTTATTATCATCAAAATTATGATGCTTCGCGAAAAAAAATAACGGATGAAGAATGGGAATTATATTCAAAAAGAAAACTATCTGACAGTGATATTGAAGCTTTAATTTTTGAAAGAATCGAAGAAGAAATTAAAGAATATACTGAAATTGACAAAGAGGCTGCATATATATATTATCTTATGAATAAAGGGTACTCTTATGCTGAAAAAATAATTAAGAATGCTAATGTAACCGAAGAAGAATATGCTTACATTAGTGAAAATATTGATAATTTAAAAGGATTTAATACCAAATTAGATTGGGAAAGGACATATCCTTATGGAGATGTATTTAAAACCATTTTAGGTTCAGTATCGTCAAATACTCAGGGGATACCTTCGGAATTATCGAAAGAATATTTAGAGAAAGGTTACTCTTTAGATGACCGAGTAGGTATTTCTTATTTAGAGTACCAATATGAAGATTACCTTCGTGGTACTAAGGCTAGTTACAGGTTATTATCGGACAATAGTTACGAATTAGTCACGGAAGGAAAACGTGGTAACGATCTTGTCTTAACAATCGATATTAATCTTCAAAAAACACTCGAAGAAATTTTGTCGGAAGAAGTAATGAATGCTAAATATGAAGCAGGAACTAATTATTATAATCGCTCTTTTGTCGTTATTTCTGATCCCAATACGGGTGAAGTATTAGCTATGAGTGGCAAGCAGGTTAAAGAACGTGATAATGGTGAAAGGTACATTGTCGATTATACTCCGGGCGTTGTAACTCTTCCCGTTACTCCCGGTTCGATAGTTAAGGGTGCTTCGATGATGGTTGGCTATAAATATGGCGCTATCGATATTGGAAGTATCATATATGATGAATGTATCAAAATTAAAGATACTCCGGAAAAATGTTCGTGGCAGACAATGGGGAATATTGATGATATTTATGCTCTTCAAAATTCTTCAAACGTCTATCAGTATAAAATAGCTATTCGTGTCGGAAAAGGAAACTACGTATATAATGAAGCTTTATCATTAGATCCTGAAGCCTTTCAAAAGTATCGTGATATGTATGCTGAATTTGGACTCGGTATCAAGACCGGAATCGACCTTCCCGTCGAAAGCTTAGGTTATATGGGAACATCGAAGCTTCCCGGACATCTTCTTGACTTTTCGATAGGCCAGTATGATACGTATACGCCCATTCAGCTATCACAGTACATAAATACCATTGCTAATGGAGGTACGAGACTAAAACCTTATCTATTAAAGGAAGTGTATACTCCTAGTGATAACGAAGAACAATTTGGTTCTTTAATTTATAAAGCTAGTAAGACTGAATTAGGAAAACTATCTGTCGAACAAAAATATATCGATCGTGTTCACGAAGGCTTCAGTGCCGTCGTAACTCGCGGATTAGGATATGGCTATATGGGTGTATATACTAATTCTTCCGGTAAAACAGGAACAAGTCAAAGTTTTATCGATACTGATGCTGATGGCATTGTCGATACGGAGACGATTACTTCTTCTTTTGTCGGCTATTCGCCAAGTGTCAATCCGCAGATGAGTATCGTCGTCGTTTCGCCGGATGTAAGTGTTCCAAATTCTTCTCAGTCCGCTGTTACAAAGAGAATTTCTTCTCGCGTCGTTAATAGCTTTTTTGAATTAAAGTAAAGTCCTATTTTAGGACTTTTTAACTTTATAATGGCAATAATAAGCGCTAAAATATTTAAAATAAGTAACTATTCAGACTCATGAATAAATAAACTATCAACAGAAATAGAATTTTTTGATTAAAAAATACTAAAAATTAA